>CAYJVV010000008.1:0-19091 GCA_964373755.1 uncultured archaeon
TGGAAAAACTTGATAATAAAGAAATAGAAGCAGTGCTCGCACACGAGATAGGACATGTAAAGAATAAGGACATGCTCGTTGGCACGATGGCGGCAACAATGGCCGGGGCACTGACATGGATTGCTTATGCATTTTTCTACGGCGACGAAAGGAACAGGAATGCGTTGAGCTTTATATTGCTCTTCGTCCTTGCACCGATTGCGGCAATGCTGATCAGACTTGCTATTTCACGCAATAGAGAACTAGGAGCTGACAGAACAGGGGCTATGCTTTCAGATCCACTTGACTTAGCAAGTGCATTACAGAAGATTTCTGATAGCGCCAAAGCCCGGCCTTTGCATGGCAACTCTTCAACATCACATCTTTTCATCGTCAATCCCTTTACTGCAAGCAATTTAACTAATCTTTTTGCTACACACCCCTCTACAGAGGTAAGGGTAAAAAGACTACATGATATGACAAAGAAGTGATTAAATGCCGAAAAAACTTCCTGAACTTGTTGCTAACAGACTCTTCAAAAACGTGTTTGTCTGCATGAAATGCAACTCAAAGATAAGGGCACAGCCTGACAAAGTAAAAAATCGAAAAATAAGGTGCAGGCATTGCGGCAGTAACAACCTTCGTTCCAAGGCAAAGGAACGCAGGGGAGTAAAAGCTTAATACAAAAATATCAAGGTTCACATATTGCTTCCAAATAAATATTGTTACAAATGCAACTATTTCATTTTGAAGTCGAAGCCTCGCAATAAATTTCCAAAGCCGCCACGTTTTAGCTTTTCAGGCTTTATCTTCTTTATCATTTTCTTGACCTTGTTGTAGCTTGTAAGCAATTCGCGCACGTCTGACTCCTTTGTTCCGCTTCCCTTCGCAATCCTTCTTATTCTAGAAGAATTCAGCAGTTCCGGCTTCACTTTCTCTTCTTTTGTCATGCTTTGCATAACGTATTTCCATTTTTTCATCTTATCTGCTTGAGCATCAATACCCCCAGGAACCTTTGCACCTAATTTGCCAAGCCCCATCATGTCTAAAATTCCTGACATGGGCCCCATTTTTTGCATGCCTTCTATCTGTGAGTAGAAATCCTCAAGATCAAAGTCTCCTTTTATTATCTTTTCTGCTTTCTTCTCATCCATTGATGCTTTTGCTTTTTCCAATAATGTCTCAAGATCAGGAAAACCTATAAGTCGTGCAACAAACTTCTGTGGATCGTAAGCAGACAAATCTTCTACTGTCTCGCCTGTTGTTATGAATTTCACGCGTGAACCAGTCTGGTAACATGCTGTCAGCGCCCCACCGCCCTTTGCAGTAGCATCAAGTTTAGTGATTATTATGTCAGTTATGTTAAGTGCCTCGTTAAATGCTTGCGATTGTTGTTTCGCTGCCTGGCCAATGTCAGCAGGCAGAACAAGAATTTTTTCGTCAGGCTTTAAGATATCGTTCAGGTTCCTTATCTCCCTGACAAGGTCTGTGTCAAGTGCATTCCTGCCGGAAGAATCAACAATGGTAACATCTGCTGCCCTTTTCAGGGCGTTTCTCAATATCCCTGCTGAATTATTGTTGCCTTTTTCGCCGTAGAAATCCGCATCTATCCGTGCTGCAAGCTGCTCTAGCTGTTCGTAAGCGGCAGGCCTTGCTGTGTCGCAGCACACGAGAAGCGGTTTCATGCCTTTCTTCTGATAAAACCGTGCAAGCTTTGCTGCAGTGCTGGTTTTGCCTGATCCGTAAAGCCCTGCAAGCAATATTTTCTTTTTCTTTAATTCGATTTCTGACTTTTTTTCACCAAGTATTCGTGTAAGCTCTTCATAAACAACCTTTATAACATGCTCTTTGCGGGTGAGCCCTGCAGGAAGCTTCTCCATTGACCGCGATTTGATGGTTTCGCTCAGGCTGAAAACCATTTCTACATCCACGTCAGCAGCTATTAAGGAGCGCTGGATGTCTCGCACAAGGTCATCTACTTCTTCCATCCCCACGCTGCCAAGCCGTGTGAGCTTTTCCAGGCTGGCACGAAGTTTTGCAGAAAATTCCTTTAGCATAATCACTGTTATAGGTTGTAAGAGAACGTTTTTAACTATTAATTAAATAACTCAGAACAATATTCACCGCCCCGTAGTAAAGCTTATATACTTTACTACTGTATAGTGACTGTATTATAGCGGCGTGCCAAAGGTAATGCATATCGCACGTCACAATGAGGTGTGTGTATGGTAATGGAAACAGTGCAGATAAGACTGACAGAAAAGCAGATAAAATCAATAGATGTACTTGTCAGAAGAGGCATCTATCCTAACAGAAGCGAAGCTGTCAGGGATGCTGTCAGGCAACTGGTAAACGACAACGGCGAATAAATTAAACTTTTTATATTTAGTTATCAGATACACAGTTGATAACAAATGAAAAAAGAAAAACTGCAGTATATAATTGATACCCCTATAGGTTCAGCTGTAACATTCTTTGGAGAAGAATCGAAGATTGTAACCGGAAAGTTTCATGACAGATATGTTTCCCCAAATGGAGTAGCAGATGCTTACGTTCTTGCTTTTTTAGATCCTGCTCGCAAAATCAGAGAAGAACTAGGTGCAGAAAAAAGGCAAGACGAATGGTATCTATGGCGTTCTGGATTTGTAAGGACTTATTCAACGGATGATTTAAGAAAAGTACTCCGTGGATTAAAATGTGTTGAACGAGGCACCGCAGAAAGAATTTCTCAAGAAGGCATTGGTTGCGATTACCATCCAAGATATGTTTTCGAGAAAAGACATGATGCTTATGCTTTTCTTGGTTTAGACAGTGATACTTTTGACGTCTGGTCTACAGAAGAAATCAGTCCTAGCAAAATTACAATAAAGTTACCGGAGACCATCCATGAACCGCGAAGAAGTTGATTTTGTCTTTAACGCCCATGGTACTTATGGCGTTCAGAACTAACAGGAAACTATTCAGCAGATTCAGTAGAGGTAAGAAACAGACAGGCAGAAATAATTGAAAGAGGCACAATAAACAGACACAGATCTGAAGGAGTTGTAGGAATTCCTTATCCTGAATATGGGTTTTCAATTGAAAATGGAAGATTTGTATTCATGCCTACCGACAGAAAAAGATGTGAAGTCTGGTACACTAAAGAAATCAAACCTGAAGACGTTCAGAATTCAGTTTCTATCCTGCACCGCACCTGACTAAAAATGATATTTATTCTGCTCTTGATATACACGAAAGAAGAATTAGACCAAAGCCAGTTTACTAGTCCTAACGGATATAGAGTATTTGAGTCCAATCTATAAAAGAATTTAAACTATCTCATTAATCAGTTACTAAATGGTGTTTATATGAAAAAGGAAAAGATAAGCGGTTTGACAGCCGTTTATAGAAAGGTAAAAGAAGGGTATATAGCTTACGTAGAGGAAATACCCGGCGTAAATACACAAGGCGATAATCTAAAAGAAGCTAAAGAAAATCTTCGTGATGCATTGAAACTTGTTCTTGAGGTAAACAGAGAAATGGCGGAAAAAGAATTAATAGGACACGATGTATTAAAAGAAAAGATTTCAATAGATTTGTGATGAAGCGTCGAAATCTTATCGACCATCTGACTTCTAATGGATGTGTATTATTAAGAGAAGGCGGCAAGCATACGATTTTCTATAATCCGAATACAAAGAAAACGTCTTCTGTTCCTAGACACGCAGAAATCAATGACTACCTTGTCAAGAAAATATGTAAAGACTTGGGAATAGTAGAACTGAAGTAGCTTACAACCCAACAACAAATATCTTACATTCATCCTACAAAGAACCAAACCTGCAGCCAAACACAGCTACTAGTCTTCCAGAAGATTGTTGACGATTTCTTCAGCATCGAATTCTTTGAGGTCTTCGTATTCCTGACCTATGCCAAGAAAGATAACAGGCTTCTTTATTGTGTAGCTTGCAGATAATGCTGCGCCACCTTTCTCGTAAACGTCTGTTTTTGTCAGTATAATTCCATCTATGCCGATAGCATCATTGAATAATTTTGATTGATCATAAATATCGTTGCCTGTTAAAGCATCAAGAACAAGAATTTTCATATCTGGCTTGTTGACACGTGCTATCTTCTTGAGCTCGTCCATAAGATTGATATTTGAATGACTTCTTCCAGCTGTGTCAGCTAATACAACTCTCGAGCCTGAAGCTTCTGCATGTTTCATGGCATCGAAAATCACTGCTGCGGAATCAGAGCCGTATTTGTGCTTGACAAGTTTTACGCCCAATCTTCTTGAATGCTCTTCCAACTGTTCTATGCTTGCTGCACGGAATGTGTCGCCTGCAGCAAGAACGGGTGAATATTTTTTCAACCTTTTTGCTATCTTAGCTATAGTTGTTGTTTTGCCTGTGCCGTTGAAGCCGCAGAACAAAATTAAGTAGGGCTTCCTTGATTTTTCTATCTCGATTTCAAGCGATATTCTTTCCTGCTTGAGCACATCAAGCATTGCATTTCTCAATGCATTCTTTATTGTTTCATCTACTTTACCGCGTCTTGCGGAAGTGTTTATCAAGGACTGTTTCACGCTATTGCAAATTCTTTCAGCTGCTTCAAAAGCAACGTCATTCTCAAGCAGGGCTGTTTTCAGTTCCTGCATTACATTCTCTATTTCGCTTTCACTAAGCGTCTTTTCAGTTACCCTTTTTGTAAGGCCTCTCAACAAGCCTTTTTCTTCCATCCCTTCTTCCATTTTCTCAAGGCGCTGCTTTTCTTCTTCTATTTCGCGCTTTAGTCGTGGTTCAGGTTTTTTTTCTTCAATCTTCTCTTCCAAACGATCTAGTCTTTCAATCTTCTCCTCGATTTCTTCTTCCAATCTTTCTGACAGTTTTGATTCTTTTTCTTCTTCAACTGGTTTTTCTTCAGTTTTGTTTTCTATAATTTCTTTTTTTCCCAGTTCTTTCGTTTCTTCTTTAGATTCTACTACCAACGGTTCTATAGGCTCTACTGGTTCCTTTGGCTCTAGTGGCTCTGTTGATTTTTCTGATGGTTGGCTGATCGCTTTGCTTACCTTTGCAACAGCATCTTTGATTTTTTTCTTCAGCGAGCCAAACATAAATTTCGCCTTTAGAATAAATGTAATAAGTATTATTCAGATTTCCCAGCGAGCTCTTCCAATTGCTTCTCTAGGTTATCTCCCTGGTGCTTAAGCTTTTCCATTTCTGCGGTCATCTGCGTGTCTATATTCACAAGATCTTCAAGCCGTGTTTTGAGTATTTCCAATGCATACGTGCCTGATTTCTTAACTACGATTCCGGCTCCTATGCTTACCAGAACATTTTCTGTATCCTTGACGTCGCTCTTTACAAATATACCGCTGCCCAAAGGCGACCATATCTCTTCACCGCTTTTCACCCCTTCGAGCTTCGAAATGGCTTCTACAGTAACAAGCATTTCGCTGAGTCTTGCTTCAACAGATGCCTTTTCCTCTGCCATTGCTTTCAGCTGCTCTCTTACTAGGTAAAGCTGAACATATTTTTTCTGCAATTCTTTCTTGTCCATTTTATCTCACTATTATCTTACTAGATACAATTGACAAGTAATTTTAAATACAGCCAAAGAGAATTTATTTTCTATGGTAGTGGTTTTGATAGCATTCGTAGAATATCTAATTGCTGCTTTCGTTTGCAGCTATGTCGCACAGCTTGCTACAAAACACAAACATGTCTGGATATTCTTTGCCACCGGGCTGTACATGTTCAGCGCTCATTTCGTTGTATTCTCTTACTTATATAACATTCAAACTGTCAGCATCGAGGGTATCATTATCTTCATGTCTGCAACATCGCTCTTGCTCGGGTCGTTGGTTCTTTATACGAATGATGATTTATGGCGTCATGATCACGAAGAAGGGATGTTCGTATACAGGAAGAAAGAACCTGCAGAAAAAGAGCTTTAAGAAAATCCTAAAGCTTCGCTTATGCGGCCCATTTCAGGTCCGCTGCTTGTATCAGAAACCACACACCCATTGCTGTTGGCTATTATACCTGAACGCACAAAGCGTGATCCAAAGCTTACAGTGCCTATACCTAGCTCCATGCCGAGAACGTCTTCCAGAATCTTTATCTCGTTCTTCCTTATCCCAGATCCTGCAATACATCCCTTATTCGTTGCTATAGCCATGGAACCCACCATGTTTGTGCCGGCAATCTTGCTAACTTCGCAAGGGAGACGAAAAAATTCTCGGATTTCTTTCTTATGTTTCCGGAGAAGAGAAGATAAGATAACACCATTATCGTTAAGGAGAATGAGATTGCCTAAAGCTGAGTAATCTGTGTCAAGGACAAGAATGCTGTCAAAGAGTTCCTTTAACTTATCTATCTCGTATTCTCTCAGTATCATTGGAACTACGATCCCATGTGAATTGCCAGTACAAAATATCCCTGGAAAATCTGTGTAAAGCACTGTTGAATAAGATGCTTTTACATTCAAAACCTCTTCAATTTTCTTGCTCATTTTCGGCTGCAGCCCGAGAAGTACATATTTGTCTGTTGCAAAGCCGTAGAGGCCGATATTGGGATCTCCGTTGAAATTAGCGCGCAAGAACATGAAAATTACCTAGACGTGTAGTCTGCTCTCCCTGCCGTAAATTCGCCTCATTAAACCCATTCCTGGCGGGCCCCCTTTAGGCGTTTTCTGCTCGAAGAGTGTTACCTCGAGCTCTGACCCTTCTTTCAAAGAAAACATGTCAGAAAGCTTCTCCTTGTCTATGATCTCAATCACGTCTTTTTGCTCCTGTGGTGTCACAAACCTTACAGCCCAGCATTCGTGGTCATGCATTTTCCCTGCAAAAGGAAAATGCAACACAGCCGGTGCAAGATAAACCTCAACCATTCTTCTCCCGTCAAGAAGTATATGGTCTACTGTCTTTGATGCAAAATCTTCGATTTCTATTTGTTTTTCCAATTTAATGTCCATAGTACCTTTGTAAGGCTCGAATCCAAGAAGTGCTTTTATGCGGTAATAGAATTTTTCTATAAGCACCCCGCCACGCATAGCGCCAGGAACAACCCTACCTTTAAAGCGCATAAATCTTATTTCTGACGAATGCTTTTAAAAGAAGGAGAAACCTAGGTTTCTCCTCTCTACTCCTCTTCCTGTCTATTCCTGCTTATTCTTGTCTATTCTTCCTGTCCACTCTCTTCCTGATTAATAGTTGACAATTTTCAGAAAGCTTCGCTTTCTACAGATAAATCCTCCTTATTTGCAGAAAATCCTATTAAGAAATAATTTTTACGTTTTATTTTGAATTCTTCAGAAAACTTGCAACTTTAGTTGCAGGATGAATGGGAAGAATTCGAAAGAAATCCATGAAGAAACCTCTGACTTTAGTCAGAGGTAACAAAAAAGGATTTCATTCCTTCTTCTCTTCTTTTTTCTGTTCTGTATCAGCGCGAACTTCCTGTGCTGTTTTTCCTTCATCTGCCATCTTTTCTTCCTCGGCTTTCTGCAACGCTTTTGGACCTAAACGTTCCATGAGTTTATCTTTCATTCCTTTTCGTTCTGTCTTTGCTGCAGCCCGGAACTCTTTATACTCAAAACCTAGAAGCTCGACCTTTGCAACCTTTCCCTCCATTACGGCCTTTATGCGTATGCTTCTAGGCGGTTTCTTTGTGCCTCTTTCCCATAATTTGTTATTAAGATTTTCTCCGAGTTTGACTTCATTTGCTTTTGTGTGAGTTTTAATGAAATTTTTAACTATTCTTACAGCATAAGGTGATCTCTTCACTCGCGCCTTCTTGTACGCCTCTCTAAGAGGTATTGTCAAAATTTTCTCATCGGCCATAACAAATCCTTTTTCTTTAAAAAGAAAAAGTCTTTGTATGCCCAAAAAGAAACATACAAGGACATTTTTCTTCGTTTTTTATAAATCTACACCTTTAGCCTGCCGCGGCGCCAGTGTTTTACTGCAACGCGTATTCTTCTGCTTCTTGCTCGCTTTAGGGAGAATTTCTTGATATCTGCCCACCTCGGGGCATTCCTCCTGCGGGCAGCTATGAGTTTCAACTTTTTCCCGAGAGGTTTTCTTCCTTTTCGCGACATAAGTATCAACAAGATTTATACGGCAATAGATTCTTAAATTGATCTCGTAAATTGTTTAGAGAAGTTGAAGAGTGATCTAATGAACAAAGAAAAGATAAGGAAACAAATAGAAGTGCTTGTTCAAAAATACCTTTCAGATTCCAGAATACCTAAATTGCCTGTCAGATACGGCGGCAGTGTTCACGATTCAGCAGAAGCCGTAGAAATGGTTAACGCCATTCTCGATGGCTGGTGGGTCAACGGTAAAAGAACAGAACAATTTGAAGCCTCTTTTTCGAAGTATCTTGGCGTTAAACATTCTCTATTCTGCAATTCAGGATCTTCTGCTTTGATAATCGGAACAGACGTTCTGAAACTGCCTAAAGGCTCAGAAGTTATATCACCTGCTCTTACTTTCCCTACAACAATCAATCCTGCAATCAGACAGGGCATTAGGATTGTGCTTGTAGATTCGGATATAGGAACTTACAATGCGAATATTGATCAAATTGAGCAAGCAATAACAAAGAATACAAAGGGCATTATACTTCCGCATATACTTGGCAACACTACAGACATGAAAAGGCTTATGCAGCTTGTAGAAGAAAACCAACTGCTCTTGCTTGAAGATACGTGTGAAGCAATGGGTTCGCAGTTTAAAGGAAAAATGCTGGGAACCTTTGGAAGTGTTTCAACCTTCTCTTTCTATCCGTCACATCACATTACAGCAGGTGGCGGAGGGATTGCATCCACGAATTCAGATGAATTACACAGAAATATGCTTTCACTAAAAAATTGGGGAAGGCGCTACAGCGACAAGAAACATATGCCTAACCAGCAGATAATCAGAAGCGATTACATCCAACAGTATACATACGACACGTTAGGCTACAGCTTGTATGGCACTGAAATACAGGCAGCCCTTGGACTTGTACAAATGCGAAAAGTAAGGAAATTTGAAAAAGCCAGGGAAAGGAATTTCGCTGCGCTTTTGAAATTCTTCAAAGGCTACAGCGATCTTTTCATCTTGCCAAAAGTCCTGAATGGTGTGAGACCTGTTTGGTTTGCCTTTCCACTGACGATTACAGATCCTGCCAGAGTAAGCAGAGAGCCTCTGATGGATTTCCTCTACAAAAACCAGATAGAATCTAGATACATACTCGCAGGCAATATATCAAAACAGCCTGCTTATGCTGATGTAGAATTTAGTACAGCCGGAAGCTTAGCAGGCGCTGATAAGATGCACAAAGATGCATTTTTCATAGGCCTGTACCAAGGCATGGATGCTGAAAAACTTTCTTATATGAAAGAATGTTTTACAGAGTTCCTAGGCAATGCCTAGATTCTTCTTTATTTCATCAGGAAAGGATTTTCTCATGATTGTATAATCCACATTGCTCCTGTTTTTCATGCATGTTTCCTTCATCTTGTCATAAAGTCTTTTGTCTTGAATAAGCGTTTCCAGTCCATTAGCTAAATCATCTACATCAGGTTTAACAATCAAGCCAGCTTTTAATTTCTTTATCAGTTCTGCATGTTCTCCTGTAGCAGTTACAATAACTGGAACGCCGCAAGCTACATATTCCGCAGGTTTAATTGAGAATGTCCTTCTAAGCACTGGAGTTTCCCTGAATGGTGCCACGAGTACATCAGCTCCCTTGCAATAAGAAATGGCTGTGCTGTGGTCTATATAGCCTGAGATGTAAACATCTTTGTCATTAGCAAATCTTTTTCTGAGATTTTCTTCTTCAGGCCCTCCACCCAACAGTAGAAGTTTAACTTTCGCCTTTTTTCCTGAATTGCTACTTCTTAGTTTGACGAAGGCATCAGCGAGCATATCCACACCACGCCATTTATCTAGCGAACCAAAGTAAGCTATAGTAAAACTAGCGAACATCTTCTTTTTCTTTATCTTATATATTCTGTTGTAATCTGCACCATTGGGAGTTACATAAATATTTTTGTTATATTTTGAGTATTGTTGTTTCAGATAATTCGATACAGTAAAGATTTTTGTTGCACTTCTCATTGCAAGCTTCTCTAGGAAACAAGAAATTTTCACGTAAATCCATACATGCGGTTTCTTATTTTTCTTATAGGTTTCCAGAAGGACGTCCTGCGTGTCAAGAGATATGACGTAGATTTTTTTCCTGAATATTTTCAATATTGGCATTATTGATGTGGTAAGAAATGTAGGAACGACAAAAATTACTGCATCGTAGAAAAGCATAAGCGGCAATAGCAAAAAACATGATAGCGTGTAAAGCACATGATCAAGCGGTCCGACAGAAGCAACTTTCTTTCCACGAACAGCAAAAGGAAGGTAGATCTTTTTAACATGGCCTTCAGGATATGAGCTGTACGATCTTATTGCCAGCAATTTCTTATTTTCTCTCAAGAACAACGTTGTTACTCTGTAATCTGGTAGCATTCCTAACCATTCGTTTACATACGTCGTTTCCTGAAGCGCGAATATCTTTTTCATTGATTTTCAATCTCCTCATAAAGATCCAAATAACCTTGCAAAACCTTGTTTTTTTCAAACATTTCCTTTCTTTTCAGCGATTTCTTTTTCATCATTTCAGCCAATTTGTTGTTTGAAAGTACTTTTACAAGAGCTTCTGCAATTGCCTTTGAATCCCGTCTGGCTATAAGAATGCCTGCATCGCCTACAATCTCCTGGACAACAGGTATATCTGAACTGATTATTGGCAAGCCAGATGCCATAGCTTCGGCAAGAACCACGCCAAAGGTTTCGCGCATCGTAGGTAAGCAAAAAATATCAGCAGAACTGTATATATCCTGAAGCTCTTCATACGAAACAGCGCCAGTAAAAGTTACTAAATCCTTTATCTCCAACTCTTTACAAAGTTCTAACCATTTGTTTTTCTTTTCAGATTCAAAGCTTGATGGTCCTGCAAGAACAAAATGCACGTCACCTACTTTTTCATTTACTATCGGTATTGCACGTAATAAATATTCTACACCTTTATTTGGTATCAATTTACCGACAAAGAGAACTACTTTGCCTTTTATTGCATTTTTCTTTTTCCAGTCAGACTTTTTTTTGTGAAATTTCTTTATATCGACAAAGTTGTAGACAGTCCTGATCGCATCTTTGTTCAGATCGGCTTTCATTCTGATCTTATCCATTGCAGCGTTGGTTCCGACAGTGACTATATCTGAATGCCTAACAACAAACTTTTCGATTTCTCTGATAAAAGCATTAAAGAAATCTATATTTTCATCCGTCCATGCAGGGTTGTGAGATGTATAAACGAGCTTCGTGTTTTTTGGGAAAATATCCTTCAGAAAAACTATAGGAAGGGCTGTAAAAACTGTATGCATATGAACTATTGTTTTCTCTTTCTCTGAAATCTTCTGTATTGTCCTAGCAGACGAAATTCCGAAAAGAAGCTCCGTTAGCCTTAAAAGAAACAGGCCTGGGAATCGAGGCACAGGAACGCCCATTGTTCTTATTTCATTTCTTACAAAACTTTCACTTCTGTTATCAAGTATTATTGAGCTTACGCCTTTCTTCGACAAAAAGCTGCATATTTCATAGATAATCATTTCAATAGCACCGCCCTTTTTTGGCGGTATTTCCAGCACCCCAGAGCCTACATGCATTATTGTGGACTTCATTTTTTCACGTCCTCGTATATTTCCAAATACTTTTCTGTGACTTTCTTCCACTCATAGTCCAGAACTTTTCTTTTATTGGCTTTTGAAATCTTTGCTCTCAGTGTTTTGTTTTCAAGCAGCTTAATAACTGCTTCAGCGATTTCCAGACTGTTTTTTGTTTTTATGAGAAGTCCATTCTTGTTATTTTCAACTATTTCCTTGTTTCCGGCCGAATCTGTCGTAACTATAGGCAAACTGGATGCCATGGCTTCCAGAAATACAATGCCAAATCCTTCGTATAATGTCGGGAAAACAAAAACGTCTGCTGATTTGAAAGCATCTATCTTGTTTTCTTCAGGCAGGTATCCTAAAAAAACAACAGACTTATCTAAACCCAACGATTTGGAATAGTCTTCCAGTTCTTTATTCTGCGAATAGCCAATGAAAACGGCTTTCGCATCTGGAAATCCCTTCAAAATTCTTGGCATGGCGTCAAGAAAGTACTTCCACCCTTTCCGTTGAGTCGGTTGTCCAACAAAAAGCAATATTTTTCCCTTAATTCCCAGTTTTTTGAAATAATCAGTTTTACCTGCATTGTATTTTTCCAGATCCACGCCATTCGGAACTACATCTATTTTCCTGCTGTCTATACCTAACTTTGATATTGCTGTTTTTTCCCATTCTGTCAGTGCTGTTATCTTGTCAGCTTGCAAAGGCAAATGAACAAACCAATTGGCAAGTTGCCACGGCCTCAAAAAAGGAAAACTTAACCGCACTTTGTTGTTTATTCTTCCAGATAACGGATCATCTATGTTGGTTACAATGTAAGGATTATGGTATATGCCATGCATCGTGAATACCGATGGCACGGACTTGATTTTCTTTCCAAGTGCTGCATAGCTTGATATTGGAGCCAAATATCCCAAGTGGTGCATGTGAAGTACATCGAAATCTTCTTTGAGCACACCAAATAGCGAAGATGGAAAAATTGGATTGAAACGCTTGACGTTTATACCTTCGACTGTCTCATTTTTCAATCCTTCATGCTTTTTCAGAGCAGATGAAGAAGAAAATATAGTAACGTTATGGCCTTTTTTTACAAGGGTCTTTGCCAGACCATATTCAGGCCAGCTTTCTATGCCCCTTATAATGCCGCCGCTAGATGTCATTAAAATGTCCATAAGATTAATTCAAAAAACAAGGTTTTAAATGCTAACTTTCTTTTCTGTTTCTTGAAATCTTTCTCAACCACTTTAAAGTCTTTTGGGACAAAAACAGAACTTTTTTATCATCTCTTCACAAATAATTTCCCCGCCGCTCCAAACCTTATAGCAATGAAGTTCACATCGTGAATATCTTTGTACGATACATATTTCGACGGATATCTTGTCCTTATGCAGAAAGGCAGGCCTTTGAAAGCGCTGAAAATAGCTTTGAAATAAGACGGCAATGTATTATTACGCGATGCCTTGCTGTAAAAAACAAACATCATAATAAAAGATCCAAGTACTGCGTCTTTGATGCTGCCGTTTCTCCAATAATGCCATATTGCATTTCGTGTCATGTAAAAGGTGGTGAATGGCGTTATCCTTGTAGTATCTTTCTTATGATTAACTTTCATTCTGTGGTAGAAGAGGATCTTAAAGCCCTTGCTCAACAGACGTGCTGACAAGTCTGCCTCGTTGTTGTAACCAAAAAATTCCTCACAGAATTTCATATGTCTGCGGTATCTGTTTCTGTACGCATAACAAGATCCATGGAATTCTTTTACGTATCCTTCCTTGATAGCCAAAGACTTGATTAGTGGTTCTTTCACATCACCAGCAATTATAATTGTTGAAACAGGCTCGCTCTTGAATCGTTGCGTGATTCTCTTGATGTAGTCCTTGTCTATGATTACGTCCTGATCCAGAACAACTACGTAATCTATGTCGGCAGAAACCCTCCCGAAAGCAATATTATATCCTTTTGCATAACCATAGTTTTTAGGAAGCTGATAAAAACGGACAAATGGAAACTCTTTTACCATTTCATCAGTGCCATCGCTGGAAGCGTTGTCAATAATAATTACTTCTGCAGGCTTCATGCTCTGTTTACTAACGCATTCCAGCAGTTCCTTTAGGTCTTTCCTGGCATTCCAGCTAAGCGTGATTGTTGCAATTTTCATACTTATCACACATACTGTCTGAAAAACAGCTTTTTAACAGCAGCCCTGAAAATAGGCAGCCTTATCCACAGGAGTTTCAATGCAAGTTCCCGTGAAAGCAATGAAAATGCAGCAGATATTTTTGACGCCTCAGGATCTTTGATGGCAAACGTTATATCATCGACAAAACCAATCTTCGTGAATCTGCCAGATTTTATGAGTTCCTTAGAAACTTTTATGGGTCCTTCGCGAATAACAGTATAGTGCAAATCTATCATGCCGACGTAAACAAGAAACTTTTCCCAAATGAGAACGTCTCTTTTCACGTCCTCATAATTATGCGAGCCATCTACCCATAGAAGCCTCACTAGTTTGTTCCATTTCTTTGCAACATCTTCTGCCTTGGCAACAATCGGTACAACGTGATCGTCAATGCCAGCATCCTTGATATTTTGCTTGAACTCTTTGAATGTGTTCTCCTTATTGTTTTCGTAAGATCCTATGTGCGGGTCGATTGCATAGACTTTCTCGCGTTTTGCCGATTTCGAGCCTTTTGCAAGCCATATTGTGGAGCGGCCTTTCCAGCTGCCAATTTCAACTATGGCACCTTTGGCAGGGCCATTTTTGGCATGAAGGAAAAGGAAAGCGCCCTCGTTGTCTGAAAGCCAGCCTTCCGCCTTCTGTGCAAGTTTCTTTGCTTCTATAAGCTCTTTTTTCGTTTCCTTGTCCATAAAGCTGCGCATGCATTGTTATTCGACAAACAGTTTAAGAAACTTTCAGAAAATTACAAACTTAATAATGTTTTCAAAGCTGCGAAAAAAAGCTTATAAGTTTAATCAGCGTCGTAAATAGTTATGACATATGAAGAAATCACAACAATGCAGAGGCAGGCAAAAATACTATTCGAGCCAGCGGGCTGGGGACTGCCTTATCAAAAGCTGCACGACCAGACAGATGTTTCTGGTTGGGAAATAGCTGTTCTAGAAAGTACAAACAATTTCAGAAATCCTTTTGCTCAAGCGATGCAAAATTTGTACGACACTAGAGGCCCGTTTGGATTAATACTGAGGGACGTTATCAGAGAAAGCCATGGAACAGATGACAAAGGCAGATTGCACCTGACTTATGTTTCTCATGCGGGCACACAATGGGAGCAAGCACATGACGTGAAAGCCTCAAAAAATGGCTGGTATGTGCCTAATGATGATTGCGAAACAATAAACGGAATAGTAGTGCCATTCCAGCCTGGTACCATAGTTCCTTTCGAGACTGTAGAAAGTATAAATGAAGCAGTGGAAAGATTTGAAAGATTTGGACTTGATCCAAAATACGTATCTTATGCTTACAGATTAGACAGCTATAAAGGCGATACAAGATTCGCTGGTCGTGGCTTCGACACTTTCGTCGGCGGCGGCCGTTTCTACGCGGGTCTCGGCGGGGGGCCTTCCGACTCCGGTGATGTGGTTGCTTCTGTTCCGGCCTATAGAGAGCAAAATTTGTGATGAAAATAGATGCGACTAAATAGTTAAGAAAATTATAATTAATTGTCTAAATCTAAGAAATATTCAACGATAACGCGAGGATTAATTGACTTCGATTTTCTGACCTTTGTATTCTATTGATTTCTTTGCCATCCTTGTACGCCGATCATATTGTACATTAAAAGTAAGCGTCCCTTGCGTCTCACATGGTTGTCCCATGATTCTACCATCATCATTAAGATCTGTCATAAGAATTGCCTGACCACGACTTAATGGAAAATCATACCAGGATTTATCATGTGGTTTGCCATCCAAACCATTAACTAAGCGGAGTACATCATATTGATTAAATGAGAATTGTAATGCCTGATTGCCTGCACGGCCTCCATGCAGTAAGAATCTGTCATGAGTACTGACGTTTACCTTTTTGTAGAATCTTTTACCCATTTCTGAATTAAAGAGCGCTTCTATCCCGTCTCCTGCAGCTACAGTGTATTTGCAGACTGAAACAAAAGCAGTCGTATGGATTTCTGTTGGGGTTTGTGTAGTGATTGTTTTCTCGGAACATGCGTTAGCAGAAAACAAAGCAGCTAACCCAGCAGCACTAAGAGCCAGTGTTTTATTCAGTCTCATAAATATCACTAGTATTCAGAAAGATTCCATCTATAAATAGTTAACTATTTCCTTCTTATTTTGATGTCACGGGTGGCGCTTATTTTCTTGAGAATTGAGATCATCTGCTCGTCTGTTATCTTGCCTTTTATCTGGCCAGATTGATACAGCTGAGCCAGGTATATTTCAAGCTGCATTGCAAGCTCAGGTTTTACAAGCTTCAAGTTATTGAGCCTTTCACGTGCTTTGGGCTCGAGCGTATGCATTCTTATTTGCTTCAGTGCTTCTTCCATTTGTCGCTCTTGCATTTGACCTTGCATCGATTCCTGCATATGCTCTTGAAGTCTCTGTTGCATTATTCTTTTCTTAATCTCCTCTTCTTCCGACATAAAAATCACAGAAATAATTATTTAATCTGCTTGGCTATTGAATTCAGGAATTTCTGACCTTTTGGCGTGATGGCACGACCTTTCTTTGGCTTATCTACTGTCTTTACAAGACCTGAAGTTTCTAAGTCCTTAAGTATTGTCCTGATTATTTTACCCCCGCCCTTCTTGGAGCGTGGCGGTTTGTGACCCCTGCGCTGCCTGCCGCCATAAAAGCTTCGAAGCCTTGAGACACCAACAGGACCGTCAAGTGAGACTTTTCTGAGTATGCTTGCTGCCCTAAGGTACCACCAGTCCTTCTGCTCAGGAGGTCTCTCGCGCGAAATACCTGTCTTCACGAATCTGGACCATTCTGGGCTGTTTATGACCTTTTTCAGTTCTTCAGCTGATTTTTCTACAAGCCTCTGTTGATCTGTATATCTTATCGAAACCATAAGTTATCACTATAATTCAGTATTCTTCTTCTATGAAAAAATATTAAAAGAAGAGAACAAACCTACGGTTTTTCTCTTTCTAATCTCTTTTCCCTTTGTATGGATATCTCAATGATGCACCGCAAGATTTGCATTTAATGAATAAAATGACATACTTAAAGCGCCTTCGAGAGACGATAAGCAGGCTAGAACAGTATCTGCAATATTGTCGGTTGAACTCCTGAGGGATTCGAACGTTGTACCGCATTCCTATTTTTCTTGCAAGCTGCACATAACGCTTCGCACGAGCCATGTTCTCCTTCGCGACTTTCTCTGCCTCATCAAAGAGTATCTCTATGCGTTCTTCTGCTATCTTGAGCTGGTACTCAGGTTTACTTCCACGCTTTCTTTTCATCATTTTTTCTCCTTACCAAAATTAGTTTCTAATTAACTAAATAAACTCACAAATCCAAAATACCTAGTGTTTGTATATTCTTGGACTCTTGTCAATTTTTGTTATAAGCCCTGCAGAAATTTGTCGGCTTTCTGTGAAAGCACAACAGAATAAATCTAAACCAACCTCTTTGTTTTGCCTTCTTTCAGGTCCTTTTCAGCTTCTTAATTGATTCTATATCATCGCCTGTCAGGATCATATCTGTATCTATCATATGTTCTTTTATGTAATCGATATCTATCCTGATTTCTTTTAGTTCTTTCAATATCTGCTTATCGCTATCTACCATAACAATTACTCCTCTGGGAATTTTAAAAACTTATTGGTTCTCGACTTATTTCTTCAATTTTTTCCATCTCGGACCTTGTGATGTGTCTTCGACTGTTATTCCAATTTTTTTAAGCTTCTCGCGAAGTTCGTCTGATTTCTTGTAGTCACCCCTTTTCCTCGCTTTCTCACGTTCCTTGATGAGCTTTTTCTCAGCTTCGGTTAATTTTTCTGTTTTCCTAAGAAATTGGAATATTCCGTTTATTTTGAGCATGTAATCATAAACAAACTTTAATGCAGCACCATCAATCTTCTTGTTTTCCAACATTTTGTTAACTTCATGAATCATGCCGAATAGTCTTGACAAGGCTTCAGGCGTGTTCAGGTCATCAAGTAAATAAGATTCCAGCTCTGCAGCCATTTTCTTCAATTTGTTTAGTGCTTTCTTGTCTTTGCTGCTTTTCTTTGCGATTTTCATTTCACTCTGCACGCGCAAAAAGAAGTCGTTTATGCTCTGTAGAGTTTTTTCCGCATCTTTCAATGATTCCAGTGTGAAATTAAGCTGGCTTCTGTAATGTGTTGAAAGACACAAGTAACGGAAAGCCAGAGGATCAAATCCTGAACCAACCAAATCCTGCAATGTATAGTAATTTCCGAAAGATTTTGCCATTTTTCTGCCTTCGACAAGCATGAATTCGCCGTGGAGCCAGAAATTAACGAACTTTTTTCCTGTAGCTGCTTCAGATTGTGCGATCTCGTTTGTGTGATGTACAGTTATATGATCCACACCGCCGCAATGAATATCGAATGTTGGACCCAGATATTTCATCGACATTGCTGAGCATTCAACGTGCCATCCAGGGAAGCCTGTACTCCAAGGCGACTTCCATTCCATATGCCGTGTATGTCCCGCAGGGGAGAATTTCCATAAAGCGAAGTCAGTAGGATTCTTCTTTCCAGCCACCATTTCGACGCGGGCCCCGGCTTTCAAGTCTTCTTTCTTAAGTCCTGCAAGTTTGCCATAGTCTTTGAGCTTTGCTGTGTTGAAATAAATGCCGTCTTTCAGTCTGTAAGTATAGCCTTTCTTCTCTAGCCCTGAAATAAGTTCTATCATTTCTTTTATGTGGTCTGTTGCCTTGCACAGAATAGAAGGTGATTTGATGCGTAGCCTTTCCATATCTTGCAGGAAAGATTTTGTGTAGAAATCAGCTACCTGCCAAGCTGTCTTGTTTTCACGTTTTGCGCCTACTTCTATTTTGTCTTCGCCTGTGTCTGCATCAGAAGTCAGATGGCCAACGTCTGTTATGTTCATGACATGAAATACAGTGAATCCTGCGTGTTCAATGGCCCTGCGCAGCAGATCTTCGAAAATATACGCTCGCAGATTGCCTATATGTGCGTAATCATATACCGTTGGACCGCAAGTGTACATGCGCACCTCATTGCCTTTGAGCGGCTTGAAAAACTCTTTTTTTCGCGTGAGTGTATTATAAAACCGCAACCCAGAAGACGCCCTTTTTTTAGCTGCCATAAAATCATCAATATCAATTAATAAGATTCTTATCTTAAATATGATTCTCTGGGTTATTATTAAGAAAGAGCAATAATCTATCTTTATAATATTTTTACTAAGGAAAGATGGATATCTGCAGAAAGCAAAGCTTTCTG
>CAYJVV010000008.1:19101-19486 GCA_964373755.1 uncultured archaeon
GAACTTCAAGAACAATTCAGAAGTCCACGAATGCAAGAAGCTGTTGTTTGGGTTGAAAAAGTTATGCCAAACGTCTACAGAGTGCACGGTGATTATCTGCCAGGACCTGTAGGTTTAGATGTAATTCCTACAACGGCGAACCGTGAAGAAGGCACATTTGAAGACGCCAAAAAGGCTGCAGATATATACCTAGCTGATGCAGAAAAATGGCAAACAGATCCAAGATATGGCTAATTTGTTTTTTTTTCTAATTAAATTTTTCATTTAATTAAAATTATTACTAGGAAAGATGGATATCTGCAGAAAACAAAGCTTTCTGAGATCTTCGAAGAACAAGGTTCTTCGAGAGGCCAAAAGACAGAAGTCTTTTGAGCATGCCAGAAAC
>CAYJVV010000009.1:0-365 GCA_964373755.1 uncultured archaeon
TTCCGATCTGTTTTGCCACCCTTATGTTCGATGATATACGGTATTCCAATATAGTGATCGATTAAATCTTGTATCTTTATCATTTCGAGAAAATCAAGGAGCCTATGAGAAGGTGTAGAAGAAATAACTACATTTGCATCACCTTTATTCTTTATTTCGCTCAAAACAAAATGCACGTTATTTCTTGGTTTTATGTGCAGTGGGGCAATATCCTTGCTGAGCTTTTCAAAGAAATTGGTCATTTCTGCAATCTGTGCTTGATCTATTGTTGGCTGGAAATATCTGAAGAAATCGCCAAGAGGTTGGCCGAAAAGATTTCTGACTTCTTCACTGGAAACCTTTCTTTCTATGCCGAATGATTCGAG
>CAYJVV010000009.1:375-3730 GCA_964373755.1 uncultured archaeon
TGATTCGAGAACGTTGTCTAAGATAATCTTGAGCGCATCTTCAGCTCCCGTGCATAGCGTGCCATGATAATCCCAAACAAATAGCCGTTTCATGAATTTCATCCTAAGCTAATTCTTTTAAACCTTCTTTTCAAGATTCATGCATGAAAGTACTTTTACTCAGCAAAGATGCAGTATTCTTGGCAGATACAGTGCAAAAGAAATTCCAGACACAGTACGGCGAGATCAATCTTGAGAAAATTAAGATAGGGAAAAAAGTCAAAACAACAAAGGGAAAGGAATTCGTTGTTGCAGCTCCTACATTAATAGATTTATTGAAGAAAGCAAAACGTGGCCCACAAATAATAACGCCAAAAGACGCTGGGGCAATAGCAGCTGTTACAGGCGTGACTAGCGGATGGAGATGCCTTGATGCAGGTTCTGGTTCAGGATTCCTTGCATTATTCTTAGGGAATCTAGTAAGGCCTGATGGCAATGTTTACACATATGAGAAGAAGAAAGAGAATTATGAAATTGTCAAGAAGAACATAACACACTGCGGACTTGAAAATATAGTGACAGTAAAAAACGCCGACGCGCTCAAGGGCTTTAAGGAAAAAAGCCTTGACTTAATAACGCTTGATATGCAATTCGCAGAGAAGTTAACAAAAAAAGCTTACAGTGCGTTAAAGCCTGGCGGATGGCTTTGCGTCTATTCGCCACACATCGAACAACAGATAAAGGCTGTGAAGGCAATGGAAAAAGAAGGATTTGTTCACATTAGGACAATGGAAACAATCCAACGCGAGTGGAAGGTTTCACATGGCTTTTCCCATCCAAGGCATTCTCAAGTCGTTCACACAGGCTTCATCACAGCAGGCAGGAAAGTTTAATGTCAAGGAAAAAAGAAAAGTCAACACAAAGTAGTGTATTGTTAGAATTGCATGTACCGGATTTTGAAAAAGCCAAAAAATTCTATAAACAATTAGGTTTCAAAGTTGTATGGGAAAGAAAGCCTGAAGATAAAAAAGGTTATCTTGTAATGAAAAATGAGAATAATATTTTATGCTTCTGGCCTGGGAACAAAGAAGTCTGGCAGCAATCTTATTTCAAAAATTTCCCAAAAAATACCAAAAGAGGATATGCAGTTGAAGTAGTAATTATGACTAAAGATGTTGAAAAATTATACAAAAGGTGCAAGAAGTTTGCCAAAATTACAGAAGATTTAAGGATTAAGCCTTGGGGATTGAAGGATTTCAGGATTGAAGACCCGTTCGGTTTCTATCTTAGGATAACAGAACATCATGACATTCTTGATCGAAAAAATGCTGTTAAATAGAAGAATTTGATGCATCTAACACTTGGAGTTTTTGGAGATAATAAATTGCTGAAGATCCCCAGGATAATTGCAGCGGGATAATTGAATAAAATATTTATTTGTTTGATTATTTGCATGATGGGCTCGTAGCTGTGCTTGGCTGACAGTTTGGTTCTTTGCATCCTAGTAAGTTGAGTGTGATTCTCTGTCATGCTCTTGCGCCGGATGTCAAAAGATATCTTTATATACTTGTATCAATAAGTTATTAATTGATGACAAAAAGTGATGAATATGTTACTGAAACACAGACGTATAGAACATGCGCCAACGCTCAATACGGTGCTTATGGTAGAAAGTGTTCTGAAAAATATGGATGAAAGCGTAATAACGGTTGCAGAACTAAAAAGAAGATTGCCTAAGCAAGTAAACCACAATACACTGAAGGTTATTCTGGAATATCTGGAAGCAAGCAACAAGATTATTGTAACAATGAAAGGAATAACTTGGGTGTACAATCCAAGCCCGAAGCTGAAAAAAGCAATTGAGCGCGGCGTAGAGATATGAAACAAATACGCGTCAAGCTCTCGCCAGAAGCGGAAGAAGTCTACAGATACATAAACGCCCAAGCACCGGTGACAAACCTCTTTAGAGTAGAGCTTCCAAACTTCTGGAGAATGTTGTACACACTCACAGCAGAAGGTGACGTAGAAATAATAGCGTTTATTCTGGATATCATTGACCACAAGACATATGACAAGAAATTCGGCTATAGGAAGAAGTAGTGAGCAGCATGAAAAGAAACTGTCTTGTTTGTGGCGTAAAGATAACTGTGTTGCATAGCAAAAAGTATGCTGGCGGCCATAATTTTGGGAAATTCAAGCTCCCGTTAAAGCCCGGTAAATACAAAAAAGTTGGAACAACCAAGATTGGGAAAACTAAGGTGGACATTGCTAAATGGACAGGGAAAGAAAAAGAGATAGAGTATTGGGAATGCAACAAGTGCTTTGACGAGGCATCTCACGAATGCTGGCTAGAAGAGAAAACAAAAAAATTGTTTGGTAGAAAGTGCAAAGAATACGAAACGACTTGCCCAACATGTCAGGCATGGTTTATATACGAGACAATACTCGAAGATAACAGGGGTAAATTGTAGGGGCTTGTAGTCTAGCTTGGTAGGACTCCGGCTTCGGGTGACCTTTTTGTAAAAAGGTCAATCAAAAACGAAAGAAAAACGAAAAAGTCGGGAACCTGAGTTCAAATCTCAGCGAGCCCATAAGTGATAGTTATGGCATGGAAAGGCGTAATTATAGAAGAAAGTTTGGATGATAAAGAAATACTGAAGCTTGTAAAAATAGTCAGTACGCGAAAATCGTTTCTTGAAGCAGAGAAAAAGAAAGGCAAAATGAAATTTCATAATATTGAAGTTAATGATGAGAAAAAGATAGAATTTGTTATCAAAGCAGAACTTGCCATTAAACAAGGATGGTATATGCATATCGTGAAAGATGACAGTATCGTGATTATCCTCAGAGACATTGAAAACTGCTGTCTTTAGACAGCAGATGAAATACAATGTCTCTGGGATCACATCTTCTCACAAACCACCGACTTTAGTCGGTGGTATATTAAGAAGATATGATATTCAAGAAAAAACATTTTGAATCCAGCAAAGATGAAAAAAACAAAATTAAAATGGCAAAGGACTATGGAATATCAATCGGGATACTTCCGGAGCAGATGGAAATAGAGCCGCTATTCAAAGATCCTTTTGGCTGATACCTATTCATACTTCAAAATCGACACCGATTCCATGTTCTTCCATGTTTTCTATTTCTTTTGCAATAATTTGATGCATAGGATTGTCTCTATATCCTTCCAAAGCTTCTTTGTTATCAGCAATCACAACTATTGCATGTGTGAAACCTTCAGACCAAGGAGAAAAGTTCTCGCCACAAAAGATGTCTATAACACCTGTACATGTATCTTTTAGTTCTCTGACTTCATTAAGTATTTTTTCTAATTTTTCTTTGGCTACATTTTTCTTCCATTAGATCGGAA
>CAYJVV010000009.1:3740-15154 GCA_964373755.1 uncultured archaeon
CGCTGCGTCCGCGCGCGATGGTCCGGCCCGTGGCATGGGCGAAGTTTCGACGCAGCAGAATGGGAATCCGCTGCCACAGAGAAAGCAAAAATGCGTGAATGATGAAGCAAAGTACTTGCTTTTATATTGGGAAAATTATTTTCCTGGTTTATCTAATTGTTCAGAGACTTGGCGTGCTACACCTTTGCCTAGAATCTTTTCCAGCTTCTCGGTGGAGTTGCGGATGTCTGCAGCACCTTTTATGCCATTCTTGTAAAGCATACGCGCACGCACGCGACCGATGCCTTTCAGCTTTACCAGGCGCAGCAACTCTTCTTTCACGCCGTGTTTTATTCTCATTCTAATCTTGTTTAATTTATTTGCTATAGGTCGCTTTTCAAGTAGCAGTGCCAGCTCGCGGGCAGAGTATAGCAGCCACTCTGCATTTGTCATCCTGTTGTGGAGCTCGCCGGGCGCGATGCCATAAGTATCCAGGAGCTTGCCTTCAGGAAACTCATTCATCCAGTCCCTGATGACAATGGAAGTCTTGAACAGGTCTATGAAATCCTCGTAGTCAATGTTCCAGACATCAGGTGTGTTCAGGCCACATCTTTCCAGTTCGTCCTCGATCTGGTCATATTCCTTGCTCTTTGTGCGGATCATCGGAAGCATTTCCAGGCACCTATTTATGGTCATTATGTATTCAAGATCTGTCATGGGTTTCAGATTCGTTATCATCATGTTTGCAGACCATGGATCAACGTAGAGTTCGCTAACACGCTTGCCGACTTTTGTTGCTTTGAGCTTCACATCTTTTGCCAGCGAGAAGGCAGGCACGAAGTCTGGAAGAATAAAATCTTCCTTCTCGATCTCGATGAAGTTATAGCTCTCGAGCTCTGCAAGGATCTTTTCGACTTTTTTCATCACCTGATCGATGTCGCCATACTGGTGCGCAAAAAATGTCTTGGAAAAGAATTCCTTGATTTCATTTTTTGTCTTTACAGCATCAGAAGCGATCAGCGCGAGCACGTGCATCCTCAGCATGGGCTCTGATGAAAGCTTGGAGTATATTGGCTCAGGCTCGCCAAAGATATATTTTTCTTTTAACTGTTCTTTTTCTCTTTCTGATTTTGCAACAAGTATTGCTTCACCTTCTGTATCATAAGCAGGTCGTCCGGCACGACCGCAATTGTGGACTACGAAATCGTTACAAACATAATTTTCGTTCTTATCTACAGAAATATTGAATACTTTTATTGGGTTTTTTAATTTAATTTGCTCAATCGATATAACTTTATCAAAATATAAATCACCTATATTTATTTCGGGTCTTGTCATTTTCTGATATTTTAACTCTTTTGACTTTAGTCTTATACAATTCATAAAGTTAAAAAATTTGTTTATCCTATCCTTTCCACTTATCAAAAGAGTATGGCACATTTTTTCATCGATAATTGAGCTTCTAATCCCAAATCTCAATAACAAACCTTTGCAGTCTTTTAAAAATAGTCTACTTTTAGAACTAAGCCTAACACAAGGCGCTCTGGATACATTCCCGTCTCCATCAAAAGCACCAGCCAAATAACCAGCTACTAGATTATCCGGCATAGAAAACATATTTAATGCTCTAAGAGTGTGGCTTTTTTTCCCTGAATAAATGCCAAACTGTTTTATTAATTTGACAAGAGTTTGATTACAGACTTCTATAGAATAATTTGGTTTAGTTGAATTAAAACCACCTTTATGCAGACCTTTATAGAAATGTATATTAAATTTTTTGTAAATAGTTTCAATTTTCTTTATAATTTCTTTATTTGTATTAGAAATTTTTATTCTAGAGTATTTTACACCATTCCATTTACCACGCCCTGTATAATCTACGATTGAACCTTCGGCAGCAATTAATCCTACAAGCCAGCCAAATTCCTCGTTTACATATTTGGCTAATTTGATTGTATTACCATATTTTGTTTTGAATTTGAACTCTAATAATATCTCTGCAAGAGTTTGGTTGTCTATGTCAGCTATTTGTGCTAATTCTTTAACGTGTTTTAGTGGAACAGCTTTGTTATAGCCATAGGCTTTCATAGTTTTAAATGGTATTTTGAGATATTCCGCAGCTTGTTTGTATGTAATTTTGCCATTTTTAAGGATTTTTCTAATAATCATCTCAGCATCTTTAACATAAATGTCGTTATCGAGCAAGTCTATAAACAATATTTTCTTTTCACATGATGTGATTTTTTTTATGACAGCAACCTTTGAACCAATTTTAATTTTATTAATAGGTATCCATTCAGGTTTTCCATTAGATAGTGCAAGTATAGGGTGTTCTGGTGTAGCTTTTAATTCCCTTCCAGATTTAGTATGAAATTGAAATAATTCACTAGTGTATCGTGTATATTTGTTAGTAATTTTGTTTTTCTCTGAGTGAAAATTAGGATTTATTGATATAACACTTGTATTTAATTTTTCAACGACTGCCTCAGCTTTTTCGTAAATACCACTATCCATCATAATTTCTGCATCGGCTGGCACACACATCTGCTGTACGTCAAGAACAGGCAAGAAGTCTGAGCCATAACCGGAAAATCTTTTCATATCTCTAACAACGACTCGCCATGCAGGGAGATTCATTCCGTATGCTAAACTAGATGTTGATGCAAGTATTTTTATCAGACCAGAACGGAAATTATCTTCAATTATTTTGCGCTGCTTTGCAACAAGCCCTGCATGATGAAAGGCTGCGCCTCTTGCAACTGTGCCTGCAAGCCGTTTGCATTGTTTTGTCGGTGCAGATAAGGCAGCAGTGATCTCTTTTGATATGCTTCTGAGTTTCTCCTTTTCTTCTTTTGTGAGATTTTTTTCCACGGCAAAAGAAACTTTTTCAGCTGCGGCTTCGCTGTTCCTGCGTGTTGACAGAAAGAGTAATGCCTGCTTTCCTCTTTTCACAGTGTCTTCTGTCATTGCAATTTCCGGTTCTAATTTGGAATGTATTTTCAAATCATCCTTGCCGTGATATTCTATTGCCCAACTGTCTTTCTCTGGATAGCAGATACCCGGATAAAGCTTAACTGGACGGAAATCGCTTCTTACCAGCTTTGCGCCAAGCCATTTTGCTATCTCATCTGCGTTGCTTATTGTTGCAGACAGCGCTAAGACTTGGGCGTTTGCAATTTCCTTCAAGCGTGTCAGCACTATTTCCAATGTAGGGCCACGACCTGAATCATTGAGAACATGTATTTCGTCGCAGATTATAAGCGACACGCTGCTTATCCATTTAGAATCATGGCGCAGCAAGGAATCCATCTTCTCGTTGCTAGCAATTATCAAATCGTAATTCCCTAGCCACTGGCTTCCGCTGTCCATGTCGCCGACAGAAAGCGCTATTTTCATGCCAATGCTAGAGTAGCGCTTCTTGAACTCCTCGTACTTTTCGCTGCCTAAAGCGCGCAACGGCACTAAATAAACAGTCTTTCCATGATTAAGGAAATTCTTCAGGAAAGCCATTTCAGCTATGAGAGTTTTGCCGCTTGCAGTCGGCGAAGCAATTACAAGATTTTTGCCTTCCAATAATCCATTCTGTAACGCCAACGCTTGCGGCGGATTCAGGGTTTCCGCTCCTCTTTTGAGTATATCAATGATAGGCCTTGGCAGTTTCAGGTCTTCAATTTTCATAAAAGTCCGCCTTTCAATAATCTAAATTCTTTATTTGTGTTCCAGATATTTTGCAATTGTTTGAAATTTGTGTCAGGGTCTTGCATTAATCGGGCTAGATTATCAATTTTCTTTAATTCATTTTCTGTAAGTTTCTCAAACTTTTCATATAATGCCAGTTCTGGGACATGAATGTAAATAATTTCATCGTTCATTAGACAATGAAAATCATAAAAGAGCGACCAAAGAACAACGATTAAACCTCTTTCAGGCTTGGCATTCCAAAATCTGTTTGCATCATCTTTTCCTTTTCTTATATTCAACCAAGCATCAGCAGGAAAATCAAACTTAGTCTTGGGCATATCGTAAGGATCAAAACTTTCATTTAAACTCCAGCTTCCATCCACATCAATTGTGATCCATCTCTTCTCTAGTGAGTCCCAGTATTGGTTTATCCAATGGTCAGCACTGACTTTTCCTAACTTACCCATATCAAAATAAGATGCGTTTCCTGATCTTACTCTACAAGCTATTCCTTTTGATTTCAAAATAGATGCTATGAGAATTGCGACAAATCTGCAAGTGACTACTAACTTATCTTTTTCTTTTCTATGACTAGTAAAGCCTTTTTTATTCCTTCTGTACAATTCGGCGAGCATTGCAGAAGCAGTAACTAGAATATCATCTTCTGGCTGTCTATGCCATGGGATTTTTTTCATATCCCCAAATTTTTTATCCGCGTTTGTTTCAACATTTCCCGCAGCCAAGGTTGTCTTGTGAATTATATTCTTTCTAACAAGATCTCCAATCTTTCTAATATCATTTGGTAAATCTTTCTTTAAAGAACTCTTGTATAAACCAGGATTCGTATATAGAGAAAAATCCTTATAGAACTGTAGTATTTTTTTATCCATGATAAAGAATACTTCTATAACTTATTAATCTTCTGACCGTAGACTACTTTTTCCTCTTTACTAGGTAATCGGCAAAAAAATTCATGATTTCGCTGAGTTTCAGAGGCATTGCTGCAGAGATACTTTTCGCTTGTGCTGCAAAACTCTCTGCCTTGTTTCTTGCGTATTCGATGGACTTGTATTTTTCGAATAGTTTCTTTACAAACATTACATCTGCATTGGATGTTTTCTCAGGCGGCTTGTTCAGGATCTGTATTATATTTTTTTTCTCATCTTTCGTGCATTTTGACAGGCAATGAACAACCAATATGCTTCTCTTGCCCTCCTTGATGTCACGACCTATTTCACCTCGCCCCTTGCCTTCTGTTAAATCCAGCACGTCATCAGTTATCTGGAATGCAGGGCCAATAAACTTGCCGAACTCTATTATTTTGTTTATCATGTCTTGTTTTGAACCTGCAGCTATTGCAGCGCCTACCATGGGCAATGTCAAGTAATGCGCAGTCTTACCGGTGACCATTCTCATATAATCATCTTCAGTTGGCGAATCATTATTGCGGAGATTAATATCCATAGCCTGGCCTTCTGCTGTTTTTATTGCCGCAATCATTGTAGCTTCTGTAAGCTTTAGCACAGTCTTCTCATCAAAGTCTGATTTGAGAATAAGCTCGAAAACCTTATGAGCCATCAAATCTCCTACGTTGACGCCGTGCGCAAGGCCGTATTTTACCCAGACAGTAGGTTTTTCTCTTCTCATCCTGTCGCTGTCTTCTATGTCGTCGTGCACAAGTATCCAGTTATGCAATACTTCACATGCAGCTGCGAAAGGTGCAATCTTTTTTGGATCTTTGCCCAAAGCTTCGTAAGTTAAAATGGCCAGTAACGGTCTTATTCTCTTTCCACCTGTGTCAAGGTGATATTTAATCGCGTCATACAAATTTGGTATGGTTCCTTTGAAAACGCCATCCATAACCTCGTCGATTAAATGGCCTTTTGAATTAATTATTTCTTCTATATTCATGGAACATCATAACCTAAGTTGATACAAAACTTTAAAATAAAGCTTTTATTAAAGCCGGGGTTTTATATATGGCTTCGGCTAAATTATATTGGTGAAGTAGATGTCAGCTCCTTATAGACGAGGCTACAGGCATACAAAATCCAAGGGACATGAATCTACAGTCACCTGCGGTTACTGCGGGAAGAGAGTGCCGCGTTGGAAGACATTCACAACCTACAAGGGCTTCCGCATAACAGATCCAGTGCTCAGGAAGCAGATTGATCCAAGATTTACAAGCACATTCAGCAGGAAGCTTTATGCATGCCCAAGTTGTGCGCGTTACAGAGGTATTGTACAAATTGGCAGATCGAGAAAAACCAGAAGGGAGAACTGAATGAAACTAAAAAAGATATTCGGCAAGAAGAAGGAAACCCCGGAGCAAAAAGATGACGAGCAGAAAGAGCAAAAAATAGCTGAAAAAAAGGAGCAGCCGCAGGAAAAAGTGCAGATGAAAGGTTGGTTATACAGGAGGCTCGTAAAGCAGGAAAAAAAACCAAAAACACGTGCAGGGCAACTACTTGAAACAGTGAAGCAGAGGATGCCAAAATACCCAAAGTTCATTTATTCAACGCCGCATTCATTTGTATCATTGCCGAAGCGTGATGATATCCAATCCAAATCCATTGTTTATCCTCTAATAAAACCGTTCGCTTATGCAACCATCAAGTGGGACGAAAACGAAAGTACGCTTCTCTACAAGATTATAGAACCAAAACTGAGCGAAAAAGAAGAGATGATCCTGAAGAAAGTGAAAGAAGGTCTTATCCAGGTCATCAATGTCAGCCTTCAAGACATAAGGCACGAGGATAAGACACTGGAATTCCTGGAGGGACATGTTAAATTTCTTCTGGACGAGTACAACTACAAACTTGGTGAGCAGGAATATATAAAAATCATGTATTACATCTTCAGGGACTTTATCGGATTGAATGAGATAGAGCCGCTCCTGAGAGATCCATATATAGAGGACATAGGCGCTGACGGATACAGGATCCCTGTTTATGTTGTTCACCAGCGCTACGGCCCTATAAAGACAAGCGTTATTTTCAACGATGAGCAAAAACTCAAGGGATTTGTCACGAAACTTGCTGAAAGATGCGACAGATACATAAGCTATGCAGAACCTCTGCTGGATGGAAGCTTGCCTGACGGCTCCAGGGTGCAAGCGTCGCTTGCAGGCGATGTAACAACGCGAGGTCCTACGTTCTCTATCCGTAAATTCAAGGAAGTGCCTTTTACTCCCGTCGATATGATCAGGCTCAACACCGTCTCTCCTGAGATGCTGGCTTATCTATGGTTTATTGTAGAGAACGGCTCAAACATACTCATTACAGGAGGCGTTGCTACAGGCAAGACGTCCTTGCTAAATACGCTCTCGCTTTTCATCCCATCGGAACTGAAAATTGTAAGCATAGAAGACACGCGTGAACTGGCACTGCCGCATGAAAATTGGATCCCGGGTGTTGTCAGGACAGGTTTTTCCTCAAGCGGTGTTGGCGAAATCACAATGTTTGAATTACTGAAGGCGTCTTTCAGGCAAAATCCGGATTACCTGATTGTTGGTGAAATACGGGGGAAAGAAGCTTACGTCATGTTCCAGTCAATGGCATCAGGTCATCCGAGCTTGTCAACAATACACGCCGGAAGCGTAGACGATGTCATGAAAAGGCTCCAGACAAGGCCTATCAGTCTTTCGCCAAGCCTGGTTGACAGCCTTGATGTTGTTCTCGTTATGGTTCATGCGCGCGAAAAAGGTAAATCTGCACGCAGGCTCAAGGAGATTGTTGAGATAGAAAGCGTCGATTCCGAAACAGGCAAAGCACGAGCGCTGAAAATATTTGTGTGGCTCCCTTCGGCTGACAGCTTTGAATACAGAGGCAACTCGTGGCTTCTCAATAAAATTTCCTCAGAAAAAGGGATAACGATGGACAAGATAATAAAGGATATAACAAGGCGCAAGCGGCTGCTGATGTGGATGGTTGAAAATAATGTGACAACTATACCTGATGCCGTCAAGTATCTTTCCCTCTGCCGAAAAAATCCTGAGAAAATAGAAAGCCTGCTTTTGCAGAGCAAATAACCCTTCAGGTATCCAATGTGATGAAATGAAGAGAATTTCTACAGGCATAAATGGCCTTGATAACTTGTTGGAAGGTGGGATCCCTGAAAAAAGTCTCATCCTTCTGAGCGGCACAAGCGGCACAGGCAAGACTGTATTCAGCCTTCAATTTCTTTACAACGCCTCGAAATACGAACCAGGCATTTTCGTGAGCTTTGAGGAGGATATATCAAAGATAAAAGAAATGGCAGAGGTCTTTGGTTGGGATATTGATCGTTATGAGAATGAAAATAGACTCAGGTTCCTGCGCTACGATCCTTTCAGGATTGAAGACATTCTCGAAGTCATTGAAAATAATATAAGAGAAATCGGAGCAAAAAGGGTTGTTATAGATTCTGTCTCGGCAATAGGATTGTATATGCGCGATCCGCCTGAAATAAGGAGGATGATATTACAGATAAGTAACGTGCTGAGGAAGAACAACTGTACCGCAATACTTACATGCGATATACTTTCAGGAAAGGGGACTCTATCCAGGTTCGGCGTCGAAGAATTCGTTGTCGATGGCGTGATACTGCTTCACAACTTCCTCGAACACAATGAATACAAGAGGGCTTTAAGCATATGGAAGATGCCTTCTACAAACCATTCAAGGAGGATACATCCTTATAATATCACGAAAAATGGTTTCATTGTCTCTACAAAAGAAACTGTGCAGAAAACGTGATTCTATGTACAAGTCATCTATTAGGGCCTTAGGCAATTTCGGCACGCGTTACTTCTCGAATTATTTCGGCACGCTTAAAGAGGAGATAATAAAATCTAATCTCACAATACTTTACGAGATTTACATAGGCAAAATGCTTTTTCTGACAATACTATCGTTCTTTGGATCGCTTTTTGGCATAACCTTTGTTTTCATATACCTTGTGCAGCTGCCTTTTCTTATTGCACTGGCAAGCGGATTCATCGGTGCAGCTGCAGCAAGCGCGACTATATTGCTCATCTTCTACACATATCCTTTCCACCAACTCACAACAAAAAAGACCAGCATAGAATCAAACATGCCTTTCGCGATAAACCATATGGCAGCAATAGCTTCAAGCGGAGTGCCACCTTTCATAGTTTTCAGGCTCCTTATGAATGTAAAGGAATACGGGGAGATAACACATGAGTTCAGGCGCATTGTGAGGAACACGGAAGTATTTGGAATGGATATCCTGAGCTCGGTAAAAAATGTTTCTGACAGGACGCCTTCGCCGCAGTTCAAGCAGTTCCTTTCTGGCATAGTATCAACTATAACAAGCGGAGGCGATCTCAAGGCCTATCTTGAAAATTCAGGCAAGGAAGCGCTTTTCGATTATCGTCTTAAAAGGGAAAAGTACCTGCAAACCCTGTCGACATATGCCGACTTTTACACGGCAGTGCTTATAGCAGCGCCTCTGTTCTTTGTTTCAATACTGTCGATAATGTCACTTATTGGAGGCCAGGTACTTGGCTTGAGCATCCCGACAGCAATGCGCTTGGGAATTTATGTGCTGATGCCTGCAATGAATATCGTATTCCTGCTGTTCATACATTACACACAACCTAGGTGATATGTTGAAAATAAGAAAGCAGAAAAAAGAAGAAGAAAAATTTTCTGCTCCAAAGAAGAAAGACCTGAAGCAGGTAAGCCTGATAACAATAGTAATCGGACTTATTATAACTTACTTAAATCTGCAGATCTTTGTCTCAATACCGCAGATATTTTCAGTTGTCAACCTTCTCGCCGTTGTTATAGTGCTCGGCGTACCGCTGCTTGTCAAATACTCTGATTATTCGCGCATAAAAAAACTGGAAATCCATTTCCCGAAACTTATGCGCGATTTTACTGAGAATATCAAGACGGGCATGACGCTGCCGCAAGCAATACGCGCTGCAAGTGAAAACAATTACGATTTACTGACGCCGTATGTCAAAGAAATGAACGCAAAAATCTCATGGGGTATACCGTTCGAAACAGTCCTGATGGACTTTGCCGACAAGATTGGAAGCGACTCGGTAAAGAGAACAGTGCAGACGATCATTGAAGCACACCGTTCCGGAGGCACAATAGATACAGTGATGGAAGCTGTCGTTGACTCGCTGCGCGAGCTGGAGAAGATAAAGAAGGAGCGCTCTGCCAGCATCTATTCGCAGATGATAAACGGCTACTTGATTTTCATAGTCTTTCTCGGAGTCATGGTAGGCATGTCGGCATTCCTCATACCAACATTCCAGTTCGACAACGTGCAGAGTGATCTGCCGGCAATCTTTGCCGAGCTTTTCAGGAACCTTATAATAATACAGGGCTTCTTCGCAGGCATAGCAATAGGCAAGATGGCAGAAGGCAACATATCAGCAGGGATAAAGCACTCACTTGTGCTTGTTATCTTTGGCTACACAGTATTTTTATTCTTCGGCTAAAACGGGATTAAAATGATATACGAACTAATAATTCTGTCTCCTGAAGAAATAATTGAAATCAATAAGCGTTTCAACGGTGGCGTTAAGAAAGGTGATCTAGAGTTTATTGTATCAAAGATAAAATCAATCAAATTAACTGAGGATCCAAAGAAAGATGTTGCAAAAGCAACTGCAACATTATGGTATTACATAATCCAGAATCATGTTTTTGTCGATGGCAATAAGAGAACTGCAACTGAGTCTGCAAAATTCTTCTGTAAGATTAATTCTTTTACTCTTAACTTTCCACCAAACGGCTTTATTTATATTTCACTAAAAATAGCTAACAATGATATATCTTTTCAGGAACTAATAGAAATTATATATGATAAGCTAATGAGGTGATGCATGTGAAATATTTTATCCGCTACAAACTTGATAAAAAAGGGAATATCACAGAAATCAAAGTGCCAAAAAGAGATGTCATCAAGCAAATAAACGAGATGATCAGGAAGGACAAAGAAATGCTTGAGATTCTCGAAAAGCTGTAGTTATTTTTGAAGCTGAAGTATTTACAAAGTGCATCCTGTCAGCTGTGTGTACAAGCTTACAGGCTGGACACCATAGTAAACTTGATTCTGGAAAGCTGTTGCAGGAATATTCGTTATGTTTAAGTTGATGCATGTTTGCAGGTTTTTGCTGCAGTCAAAGAATACACGCCCTGAAAAAGTTCCCAGTGCTTGAAGCTGTTGCAGTGTGTTTACATCGGTGCTGCTGCCAAAGACTACTACATTGCTTGATGCTAGGCATTGCGAAAAGTTGTTTTCTCTCAAGATACGTGATGTGAAGTCCTGTAGTTTCTCGACATTGCTTAAAAGATAATTACCATCTTTTGTCACAAAAATCTCTTGCACGTTTGTTGAATTAGCAGGCTTCAGAAGCACTCGATAAATATCGCTCTCTTCCTTCACGTTGATCACTTCAATGTTCGTTCCAAGAGCTGCAAAGGCTTCTGTTACTTTTTTTATTGCTATCTCCTGTGATGGCTGCTGGAATGAACCTGAAAACAGAATTACGCCACTGACAATGATTACTACAGCAATTCCAAGAATTATCATGCGAAGGTCCTTTCTTTTCATCGACAATAATAGTCATCTAATCTTCTAAAGCCTTTCCTAAAGAGAAATTGTAATGCTAGTGTAATTTTATGATGATATTTAGTAGAATATTTACTGCCAGCAAAATAGTTCATGCAGATATTCCGCTTCTTCTGGCTAGCTCCCTTATATGAAATTCTCTTGTAGGATGATCAAAAAAT
>CAYJVV010000009.1:15164-16125 GCA_964373755.1 uncultured archaeon
TCAAAAAATACTTCTAGGATTTTTTCAATGTTATTTTTTTCTAACATATGTTATTTAAATCTAACGTTTCAATCGTATAGTCCTCCGCGGGCAACATCGTAGATTATCAGCAAAAGCCCGAGGAACAGAATGAGGTTGCCGTAAACATCGAAGGGCTTCGGGAATGTCTGCGTTAGTGCCGTTGCCTTCAAAAGCCCGCCAAGCACAGCTGCCACAACGCCTGCAGCTGCTATAGGATATTCCTTGCGCTTTTTCTTTGCCCAGCTAAAGCACTGCTTGCATTTCACAACAACTTTGCCAAATCCAATCTCAAGCGTGCCGTCATCTTTGCTTTTGCTCCGCTTTTTTCTTGTAGGCATTATAGAAATTGTCAGAAGCGGGATATAAAGTTTATTCGAGAAGGAAACCGGCTGATAATATCCTTATCTCCGGAGAAGCGAAGCTTCTCCGGGATATCACATGATACAAAAATATACCACTTACAAAATACTCAGGCTTTTTTTTGACTATCAATCAGTCAATTCTTCAAAAAAGCTTAAGACACCTGAATTTATAAAAACAAAAGAAGAACTGTTAAAATTTGTGTTGTCTCTTTAATTTTCTATCTATCTTATGTGTTGTCCTCTCTCTTATGAACCTGGCAAACTCTACAGAATCCATCTTTTTCCCGTGAACCTTAATCCATCTTTCCATAGTTCTCATTTATTATTTTTACTATAAAATATTTAAAACTCTGTTACCTTCAACTTTTCAGCAAGCATTACCCCAGTTCACTGTGGGCTGAATAGCAAGTATAATATTTGAACCAGAATTTGGTTCCACGCGGCAGTCTAGCGATGTTATGTTGCTGTATCTGAAAATCGCATAACCAGAATTTCCGCGTATATGAATCCGCGTTACATTAGCATTTTGGCCTGAAACAGTACAGTTATCACTAGCTTCTATTGTCCAATTAGTATTG
>CAYJVV010000010.1:0-14689 GCA_964373755.1 uncultured archaeon
AATTCTTTGTCAAGGCCAGGTATTACGAATCCTGCACCGACTATGATAGGTATTTGCTTGTATGTGACCTCTCGATTGAATATGTATACCACTCTTGCGACATGCCCACTCGTCAGGTCGAATATCTCGCCGGTTTCCAGTTTTGCAACATATTCTATTCTTACAAAATCGCCTTTCTGCATAAAACCACTCCAATAGCTTGGATAACAGTCCTTAAATCGTTTCTCTCAACATTATGGAACAATTACAAATGATTTACTACTTTTCTTCTGACAAACGTTTTTAAAGAATTCTGCAGTGATAGAACTGAAAGGAATATATATATGTTGTTCAAATCCACAAAAGACTGGAAGCAATATCTTTCTCCTGAAGACGAAGAGAAGATGAATGCTATTATAAGACGCGTTGCTAGATATCGCGGCGCTTACAAGAATTCTGACGAAATTAAAGTAGCCCAGCTTTGGTCGGCAATACTTGAATTATACAAACAGAACTTAATGTTACAGAAAAGACTTGACGATGTTACAGGAATTTTTGATTCTATGACAGCAAGCCTCAAGAAGAAATGCGAAGACAAAAAAGAGCTCATAGAGAGCCTCGAAAGATTCTGATTGATCAGACAATTGATGTTTATGGCACTAAAGTTTCCAGCGTTAAATAAAAGATTATTTGTTACTCCTGCCAGTTCTTCTTACCCAGTGCTAAGAGTGGCTTACAAACGTGATGGCTATGAAGTAGATTACACAGACCAACTTGTAATGACAGACAAGCATTATCATGATTCTAAAGCCGAGATTCCAGAAGGCCTGAGAATGTCCACAGCAGGCGAAGAGCTTGTTATACAACTTGCTCTAGAGCGCGCTGGCAAGGATCCAAGAAAAGCAAATGTCTTTGACGACCTTTTCGCAAGAGGACCTGATAAAATATACTTGTGGCAATGGACTGAAACAGGACTTCGCGTGCCACAGGGAAGAAAAGCAGACAAATTCAAAACCGATGCCCAGGGCAGAAAGTATTGGGCTATGATAGTTCTTGACGATGATAAGGAAGTTGGAGAAGTTCTTGTTCCAGAAGGTGGCGGAAGATTAGTTGCTGAATGGGACGAAGTTTTTGGCATTCCGCGAGTTACTATTGAAAATCAGGATTGGCCGCACAAGCCTTATACTACTCATTTTTGGTTCAACTCAACGCCCAACGTAGATAACAGATCAGGACACTATGACGTTGCTGTCGTGCGCTGGAGCGTCTGGCGTCGCGATGTCGACGAGGGGTGCCTCGACGTCGTTGCGAGCTACGGGCGCTTGGATGCGCTTTCGCACGGTGGCTTCCGCCCGGTAGTTCGGGGTTCATTGCCTGCAATCAGGAAATTGAACTAGAAGAAACCTTCAAATCTTATTCCAGCAGTATTCCCAACTTCTGCGGAGTTGATTGTTTGGCTTTTTTATTTTCTGTTTTGTTCGAATCAACAATTTCAACTTTACAATTGAATTCCCTCTCAAGGAATTCTTTGGCTTCTTCCAGTATCTGCATTTGCTTGTTTCTTGGCAGTATTGGCTTAAGATCATTTAGCCTTTGATAAAGATTTTGAATAAAGTTCACAGTTGCTTGTCCGTATGTTTCACCCTGCATTATCTCTTTTGTTATTTCGTTTACGCCTTTATGCTTGTCTCTTAGAACTTTGATATAAACACGGAATTTCCAATCTTCAGCAACAAAAAGAGTTATTTTATTTATCTTTTCCATTTTTGCTATCTTCTTTATTTCTTCAATACCGCTCATTGTATTCTCAAGAAGCATCTCTCCTATTTCTGATTCTATGCTCACAAGATTCTGATTATACTCTGGCCATTGTGCAACAGATATGTAGCTTTTTCCGCCAAGCATCTGCCAGAATTCCTCGCACGTATGTGGTGTCAAAGGTGTGAGCATCTTCACAATAGTATTTACTGTACTTTGTAAGGCATGTTTATTCGCATTTTTAATGCCACCTGTACGTTTGAAGTACCACCTTAAGAGATTTACGGAGTCAAAAAGTGCAAAACTCACTGCTGTTCTGAATTTCATCATTTCGTAGCTCTTTGTAGAGTCTTCTATTATTTTCTGCATCTTGCTAAGAAGCCATAAATCAATATTACGCATATCTTTTACGCTGGCTTTTTTTGTATTCTTTATCAAATCTTCAAGAAATTCATAGCGATTACGATAGCTCTTTATACTTTCCACGCGCCAATCTGCATCATCTATATTTTCGTTCGATGCTGCAATGTTTATCCTGACTAAGTCGGCGCCATATTCTTTAATTATATCTCTTAGAGGTTGTATGTTGCCCTTTGACTTGCTCATTTTTTCTCCTTCGACATTCACGTAGCCATTGACGCCTATGGCTTTTGGCCACATGGCTTCGGGCCATAGAGCAACGTGATGGAAGAGGTAAAATGTAAGGTGGTTTTGAATAAGATCCTTCCCGCTGTTCCTCATATCCATTGGATAAAAATAAAGGAATTCATTTCTCATTTCCTTGACGAGCTTCGGATTTAGTTTTGCAGTTTTGGCAATCTTTTTTACGTCACCTTTCCACAGGAATATGTAATCAAAGACATCGTCAGTTAATTTCTTAGCCGGTATATTTTTCCCATTAATTAATCTAGCTATCGTATAGTACGCCATGTAAATTGTTGAGTCGCTAAGGGTTTCAACGATCCATTCTTTGTCCCATGGTAGCGGCGTTCCGAGGCCTGTCTTTCGCGCGCACGCTTTGTCTTTCAGCCAGTCAATTGTGTTTAGGAAATTCGTTCTTGCTTCTTCTGGGTAGAGAGTCATTCTTTCCAAACATTTTCTTACCATCTTCTTCCAATTCTCATCAGAAAACTTTAGGAACCATTGGTTTTCAAGTATCTTCACATGGTTTTTTGTTGTACATCTGCAGACAACTTTATCTGTTGTTTCCCACATTATGTCTGCAGCTCCTGCTTCTATAAAGTCCAGAGAGAGCGCTCCCTTTGCTTCACTAACCTTCGATCCAGCATATTTACCGCAATTTTCTCTTAGAACCCCTGAGTGAAATTCTTTTTTGTAAACTGTGCTTGTCGCCTCATCAAGTTTGTCCTGCTCCTTAGATGATTTTATTCCTAGTTCTTTGACAACATCTATTGCTGGATGCTCACTGAACCCTTCCACCTGAACAACAGAAATAGGTTCCACATCATTCTTTGTCAACCCGTAAAATTCCAGCTCGCCACTATCTATGAATTCCTTGAGTGCCACCCAGTCATATGGTGCATGGCTTGGAACAGACATGACGACTCCCGTGGTATTCTCTGTATCAACAAAACCAGCAGGCAATATAGTTACCTCTTTATTTCCAAGAGGGTCTTTTGCTTTCTTACCGAGAAGCTTGTCGCCCTTTATTTTCTCTATAGTTTCAACTTTCTTCAGCTGGTCTCCAAGTTTCTTTGCTGCTGATTCGCTTATGATCCATTTCTCTCCGTCGACTTTGGCAATTACATACTCTGCTTCCGGGTTTACCCAAATGTTTGTAACACCATATATTGTTTCAGGCCTGAGCGTGGCTGCAGGCAGTATGCTGTCATTCATTGAGAATTTTAGTAATACGTAATCCACTGGCGACTCGCCTTCACCTTCTAGCCTATCATGATCGCCTGTTGGAGACTTGCAATGGGGGCACCAGATAACTGGATGTGTGCCCTGTGTTACAAATCCTCTTTTCTTTAGTGTGTTATATTGCCATTCTATAAAGCGATTAAAAGTCGGGTAAATGGCTGTGATAAAAATTCTACGCCAGTCAATTGAGTAGCCAACGCTTTTCATGTCTTCTATTATCTTTTTTGTCCAGAATCGCGCGACGTATTCTGCGCCCTTTTTCTTGAAGTTTCGTATATCATTTTCTGTAGCTCCATAAAGGCGGAACGTTTCTAACTGACTTTTATCATTTTTTCTTATACGCTCTACAGTACCAAGTATCGGTTCGCCCGTAGAATGGAAGCCCTGAGCCAACAGCACATTGTACCCACACATTCGCTTGTATCTAGCATACACATCAGTCCTAGTAAAAGTGAATGTATGCCCAATATGCAAGCCACCATTGACATACGGTATTATAAGCGATGTAAAGAACTTCTTCTTCTTTTCTGGATCAGCTTCAAATATTCTAGATCTTTCCCATCTTTTCTGCCACTTCTTTTCCACTTTCTTGAAGTCCATAGAGATACCTATATAATCAATAATAAAAGGAAATTAAAATAAAGAAGAACCAAATTATTCCTGATTATAAGGCAAAGCAGGCATATCTCTATCCCCTTTTAGACGCCTTCTCAGTGCAGGAGTTGGTGCAAGAATTAAGCCTCTCATACCTGTTGTCGAAGTTCCTTGAGAATTTGTTGGATATTGTTGCAAACATCCTCTTGTTCCCGTTCTAGCCACCTCTTCTTCTGCTTGTCTTACACTATACTCTAGTCCTCCACAATCTACCATTTTCTTCATTCCTCCAATTTTTCTACATTCTGCTGTGACGACATTAGAAATGAAAAGAAGTCGTCACCAATCAAGCGCTTTATCGCTTGATAATGACAGAACTAAGGCTAAGCAAACGTATGCTGAGATTTTGCTTTGCCTGCATATTTTTCAATAATTATTCTGAAAGAAGCACTTAAATATCCATCAAAGCTTTGCTACTACAATATTAATCGCTTTCTACAGAATAGTAAATTGCGGGCGCGTAGCTCAGCTTGGATAGAGCATTAACGTAAGGTGCAAGCCTTCTAAGCTACTTTTTAGTGTAGAGTAAGGGTCGCGGGTTCGAATCCCGTCGCGCCCATAAAACATAAATAAACAGTTTAAAAACCTTCTCGAATGTAATTTATATATGACAAGAGTAATAGCCTGCGTTTCTGGCAAGGGCGGCGTGGGTAAAACAACGCTTGTCGCAAATATTGGTGCCGCGATCGCGGAAATTGGCAAAGACATAATTGTTGTTGATACAAATCTCACTACACCAAATCTTGGCATACATCTTGGAGTGCCTCTATACCCGACAACACTGCATGATGTTCTCAAAGGGCGCGCATCTATCAAAGATGCAATCTATGAGCATGAGTCTGGACTGAAAATAATACCTGCAGGTCTTTCTATGCGAGATCTGCGCGGCGCAGACATACGTGACCTATCAAATACACTCTTGGATCTTCTTGGCAATGCAGAAATTGTAATGCTAGATTCAGCTGCTGGTTTAGGCAGAGAAGCCTTGACAGCCCTAGAAACAGCTGATGAAATTCTTATAGTAACAAATCCTGACTTGCCCTCGGTAACAGACGCACTGAAAGCCGCAAGGCTTGCAGAGCAAACAGGAACAAAGATCACAGGCGCCGTTGTAAATCGTGTAACTGGAAAGCCACACGAATTAACAAAATGGGAAATCCAAAGTATGCTGGAAAATATTGACATATTGGCAAGGATTCCAGAAGATATCAATGTCCAAAAGGCAATAGCAAGACGCATGCCTGTTATACATCATTCTCCAAACTCACCAGCCGCACATAGAATGCGAAGTGTTGCAGCACAACTTGTGGGTTATGAATACAAAATCCCGCTTCCTTGGTACAAGAAAATTTTACTTATGAGACGATAGATATGGAAAGACTTCCAAAGAAAAAAAAGAAGCGGCGTGATGAAGAGGACGCAATGCGAGACATTAGGCCCAGAAAATGGAAGCCACGGGGTAGAGAAGCATAATGGCAGAAAATATCAAAGATCTTTTCAAACAAATAGATAAAAGACCTTGGATTGGTGCTATTGATATGTTAAGACGTAGGAATGAGATAGATGAGTATCATTTCAAAAGAGGATTAGGCTTTAGAGAAAGCGATCTTGGTGTATTAGCATGTTGGCAGACATTTTGGACATCAATTCCACTGATCTATCTAGCTCGCGAAACAATAGACTATTTCTTGAGGTAGAATATCTTCTGCAAATCAAGTTCAAAAGCTACTGAAGGTTTTTCAAGCTTCCAGTTATTCAACACTTGCGGATGTATTTCTCCTATAAAACCAAAATTTTCATTTTCTATTATTATTTCTGCTGCACGTCCTTCTATGAAGCTTGGATGTTTTGTCTGGCTGAACATATAAGATAAACCTAATTGTCTCAACAGAGAATCAAGTACCGAAGATATATCCTCATAACTCACTTTTGAATCTGATATAATAGCAGCCATTTTTAGTAAATCTTGTGAACCTGTTTCGGATTCTTTATCTGGCACAACAACATATCCAATTTCGAATATTTTTTGCGTATATTCTCTATGAAGGTTTTGCCCCAATACATCCATTAATGAAGGTAATAAGTTCTTCCTGCAGATAGTACATTCAACAGAAACGGGATTTAGAGTTTCACAAACTTCTTCTTTTTTTACCATCATCTTTTCAAATTCATCAATTTCATTAGTAAGAATCATACCAACAGTTTCTTGGAATCCCATACCTATGATTAAAGTTCTAACAAATTCAGAAAACTCTTCAATATCATTACGTTCTGCTATTGTAGGCACTTTCGGGACTCTTGGTTCGAATCTATCGTAACCACGGCCTATAGCTGCATCTTCAATAATGTCAATTTCATGCATTACATCTGCTCTATAGCACGGAACCAATACATATTTCCCGTCGAAGCCCAAACCCATACGTCCAATCGTTTCAACAAACTCATTTTTTGAGAGGTCTAAATCAAGTAGTTTGTTTAGATACCCGAGATTTACTAAGATCTTTCTTGGATTAAGATTAGGCGTTTTCTTCTTGTTAATATCAACTGTTTCAATTTTGAAGCCCCTCTCTGCTAATGAAGTTACTATAATATTTAATGCATTATTTACTGCACCTTCATGCAAACCAGTAATATCTATAAATAAATTTTTTGTCTTTTCAGTAACACGTGTTAGTTCCCCATTTATGACAGGAGGAAAACTAATGACATTATTATTCTTATCCAGTATAACAGGCCACCTTTTAGAACCTTTCAGTATTTTAACGTATTCTCCTTTATCATGTTTTTTTCCTATTTCTGTGAGAGACATTTTTTCCTTTTTCCCTAATGGAACGAATTTTATTGAATTTGGCATTACAGCCTTATAAGTGAAGGGCGATTTTATTTTATCTAAATCATGTATTCCGATAGCCACCTTTTTTCTTTTCCTACCCATTGTATCATGAAGTTTTTCTTGAACCTGAATGAGAGAAGCTATCACGTCATGTGTAAGTTTTGTATTTCTGACAACTGCAGCTGCTATATACGGCCTGACTTCTGAAACAGATTTCTCTACACGAAGTTTAACACCGCTTGATTGCGTCTTGTAAATTACAAGACCTCTTGAAAATCCTAGAAAAGTCCTTGCAGCTCTCATAAAACCTTCAGCACTAAGCATATCAGGCCTGTTAGGGAAAATTTCGTAAAACACTTTGTCTTTTTCGAGTTTCTCAAGTGGACTGCCAAGCATTGATAATTTTTCTAGATGTTCTTTAGTGATTTTTTTTCCTGCAAGTTTTTCCAAATCTTTTAATGCAAATTCAACTACAGCCATATTTACCACATGTTTACTTCTCTTAGCAGTTTCAAGTCATTCTTGTAATAAAAATGTCTAACATCATTTATGCCATGTTTCAATGCTATTGCTCTTTCAAGACCCAACCCCCATGCAAGTACAGGAACATCTACTCCCAAAGGTTGCGTAACTTCAGGCCTGAATATACCTGATCCTCCAAGCTCAATCCATTCTTTTTTCTCTTCAAAATAAACTTCTGGTTCTACAGCCATTTCAGTGTAAGGAAAATAGGCAGGCCTAAATCTTATTTTCTTGAAGCCCATACGCGTGTAAAACTCTTTTAGGTATCCTAGTAAATCACGGAAGGTAACATTTTCATCGACAACAATACCTTCCACTTGTGTAAATTCAGGTAGATGTTTGTAATCTAATGTTTCATTTCTGAAGACACGTCCTAGACAAAAGACTTTAGCAGGCGGTTTTATTTTGCTCAATTCTCTAACAGAAACAGCCGTTGTATGTGTACGCATTATAGGAATCTTAGCTATTTCCTTATTCCATTTATAACCCCATCCAGTTGAACCTGTATTACCACCCTTTTCGTGAGCTTTCTTCACTTCATCTACAATATTTGCAGCTGGTAGTTTGCAGGATTGAGGATTTTTCATATAAAATGTATCTGCCATTTCGCGTGCTGGATGATCTTGTGGCTGATAAAGAGCATCAAAATTCCAGAAGCTTGATTCCAACATAGGACCTTTAGCTTCTTTGAAACCCAGATCAAAGAAAATATTTCTTATTTTTTGTATGTAAAAAGAAAGCAAATGACTTTTTCCTGGGGTGATTTTAGTCCCTGCAAGCTCCACGTTATAAGGTTTAAGTTTTACTTGCTTCCAGTACCTAGTTTTTATCAAGTCTTCAGTAAGATTTGTAACTTCTTGCCCAACAAACTTTTCAGCTTTCTTTGTTGCTGTTTCTCTCTCTTTTTCAACAAGTTTTCTTTGGATAAGAATATCAAGTAAATCTTTTTCTACATGTTTTCCTTCTGAAATGTTTTTTAGAGCCTCATATCCAGGCACGGTTTTTAGACTTTTTGTAAGAAGAATTTTGTTATCTTCTATTTTGATCCAGTTGTGTCTTTTTGCCCATTGTAAAGCTATGGAAAAGCTTTCTACCTTTTCTTTTGCTACATTGAAATCAATAGGACCAGATTTTAGTAATTCAACCAGCCGCATTTCAGGCAACCCTAGCTTCAAGTAATTCTTTCCTTCGTCGGTCAGCATATACTCTTGCATGATATCAATCTTGTTCTTCCATATTTTAAAAGTCAAGAAAGGCCTCGCAATAAAGTATGCTTATAAAACTTCTATGGGAAAATTTAGCCATGTCATTAGATAAGATTGAAGATATAGCAAAACGCAAGGGATTTTTCTGGCCTTCTTCAGAAATATACGGAGGTCTGTCAGGATTTTACGATTATGGTCACTTAGGCACCTTGATGAAAAGAAAATGGGAAAATGTCTGGCGTAGCTATTTCCTATCACTTGACGATAATTTCTATGAAATATCGCCAGCAACAATAATGCCGGAAGACGTTTTCGTTGCTTCTGGACATTTGAAAAGTTTCGTAGATCCAGTAGTTAAGTGCAAGAAATGTGGTCACACAGAACGCGCAGACCACATAATTGAGGATGAACTAAAAGAGAATTTTGAAGGTCTTTCTCATGAAGAACTTGCAAAACTAATAAGGAAACATAACATAAAATGCCCTAAATGTAAAAGCTCTCTGGAAGATGTTGGTACACTAAACATGATGTTTCCTGTAAATGTTGGTACCGCCAAAACAACAAAAGTATATCTTGTGCCTGAAACAGCTCAGGAGGCTTACGTAAATTTCAAGAGACAATTTGAAATATTAAGAAAGCGACTGCCCTTGGGCCTTGCAGTAATAGGTAAGGCATATAGGAATGAGATATCCCCAAGAAATCTTTTACTTCGTATGCGAGAATTCACCCAAGCCGAGCTGCAGATATTCTTTGATTCTGGTAACATTGATAAGCATGAGAGGTTTGATGAGATTGCTGATTACAAATTGTTATTGCTCCCAGTTGCTAACAGAAACACGGGCAAAATAGAGGAACTTTCGTGCTGGGCCACTCTTGAAAAATTAAATCTACCAAAATTTTATGTCTACTATCTTGCAAAGATACAACAATTCTATCTTGATGTTCTGAAGGTTCCAAAGGAAAAATTCCGCTTACGCGAACTTTCTGAAGAGGAGCGAGCGTTCTACAATAAAATCCACTTGGATATCGAAGTCGAGATTGGTGATCTGGGTTTCAAAGAAGTGGGCGGCTGCCATTACAGGGGTGACCATGACCTGAGCGGCCATCAGAAACTTTCAAAGCAGAATATATCGGTGAACATAGAAGGAAAAGAAATACTTCCTCATGTCCTGGAACTTTCCTTTGGCGTTGATCGAAACCTTCAAGCACTTTTAGACATAGCTTATGTAGAGGAAAAAGACCGCATAGTACTTAGATTCCCTTGTCTTGTAGCGCCATATGATGCAGCCATATTTCCTCTTGTTAATAAAGACAGAATGCCTGAAATGGCAGAAACAATAAAAGATATACTGAAAGCCAAAGGATTTACAGTGTTTTACGATGACTCAGGTTCAATAGGCCGCCGGTACAGACGAATGGATGAAATAGGTACTCCATTCTGTATCACTGTTGACACAGACTCTTTAAGCAACAAAGACGTAACTGTCCGTGACAGAGATTCAATGACACAGATAAGAGTAACCATAGAACACCTGCCAATGGTTTTGGAACAGCTGATAAATTATAGGATAGAGTTAGAGGAAGCTGAATAAATGAGTGCTATTAGAATTTTTGTTGACTATTTTTCCCACAGCTCTTTCTGCTTCTTTTGTTGAGTTTCATAAGAGCCTTCCATTCTGTAAGTGGTTTTATTCATATAAGGATTTTCAGATTTGTAAGGCGAAGTAATTATGTTCCCAACTTCTTCTTTCCACCCATAGCTTTTTTTCAACGTTTCAGGCTTCCAGTCTGTAAAACTAAAAGGTTTCTTTTCTATTTCTACAATTCCAGTCCAATCTTTGAAAAACTGTTCATAAGAACCTGCTGGCATTCCTGTTTGGAATTTCCATAACAGTTTTCTGTCAATAAGACGGATAGCGTACAAAAAAGTGTCAATAGAACCAACGTAAAGTATCCCATCGCAGATAACAGGAGGACATACAATAATTCCACCAGTTGTAAATGTCCACACTTTCTTTCCGTCAAGGTTTAGTGCATAAAGATTGTGATCAGAAGAACCGAAATAGGCTGTATTGTCATGAATAGAAGCAGATGTGTCGATAAGGCCCCCAGTTACAAATCGCCATTTCATTAGGCCGCTTTCTGCATCCAACGAGTAAAAATTTTTATCCCAAGAGCCAAAATACAGAATATTATTATGAATAACAGGACATGCTGAAATTACATTTCCTGCTAGAAATTTCCACTTGAACTCTCCATCAAGAGTCAAAGAGTAGAAATAGTTGTCAAATGAACCGAAATATAGTACCCCATTATTTACTTGTCTGTTCCCATTCCTATCTAAAAGACTCCAAGCTTGTTCTCCGTCATCTGATACTCCTGCAGGCCATGCTATGGAATCTCCAGTAAGAAATTTCCACTTTAATTTCCCATCAGCGTCAAGACAATAAAAATTTTTGTCGAAAGAGCCAAAATAAATATGATTGTTTATAACAGAAGGTATGGAAATAACCAACCCACCAGTTCTGAAAGCCCATAGGATATTTCCAGTATCAGCTTCTAACGCATAGAGATTGTTATCGGTACAACCAACGTAAAGAACATTGTTCGCAAAAGTTGGTGATCCAGTCCATTGAGGAAATAATTTTTTCCAAAGTAGTTCTCCTGTCTTCAGTGATAAACAATAATGATACTTATCAAGAGATGAAAAATAAACCTTCCCATCAACTATGTTAGCTGGTAGTGTAACTGCTGCACCTGTAAGAAACTTCCATATAATTTTGCCTGTATTTTTCTCAAGACAATACAGATGCTTATCATTAGATCCAAAAATGAGTTTGTCACCGGAAATAATTGGAGCTGACCATGTTATGCTTCCACTTTCCGGAATTTGTATTTCTCTTAATAGTTCTTCTGGTCTTTTTGGCATAAGATACTAAAGCAACTAATTTTTAAATAGAAACTGCACTAACCTTTCATTCGGCCTTTTTTCTTTTGCGTGATCTGTTTTTCGAACTTCTTGAAGAATTCACGTTCTATATTTTTCAAAGATTGTTGCATGACAGTGACGTACTTCCAACCGTAAGCTTTTGTTGATATAAAAGTTCCAAGTTGTGTGGGTAGCTGAGCGCTTACTGAATATTTTGTTTTGTTGCTGCCTTCTTTCTTATGTTTCTCAACCATTATTTTTAATGGTTGTACTTCAGTTGCTCTTGATATTTTTTTCAATGTTAATTCGGCTTCTTTGTGCGTTTTGTCAGCATAATCTGCATCATTCTTATCAAGACCTGTAATTTGCACGTAAACCATTTTTCTTGGCTTTACAAGTGTTCGAAGCACGTCCTTAGGAGTGATTATCTTTAATGAACCATTTTCAATCAATACTTCTTCGTCTTGTCTCAATTTCTCAAGAATTTGATCCTTTTTGGCTCCAGCTTTTAACAATACAGGTTCTCTCATGATAGCCGTTACAAGAGTTTCATCAATATTTATTGGATTTTTGTAACCTCTGTCTTTCATCCTAGGACTCGAGGCAAAGCTTTGTTTCCCTTCAAGTATTTTTATTAATTCCATTGTTCCTACGATACCTACGCATTTTCCATTCTTTACAACAGGTACTCTAGAAATATTTTCGTATGTCATTATCTTCTTGACTTTTCCGACATTGTCTTTTTCTTCAACGGAAATAGCCTCCTTGCTTTGTAAGTCAGAGTCGATTTTTACATTTTTTACAATGTCGTTTTCAGATAATATGCCGCGCAATTCAGTGTCGTAAACAGGCAATGCACGGATATTCGAACCAAGAATAAGTTCTATTGCGTCTTCTGTGTTAGCTTCCGGCGAAACTACAGGACAAAAGCTCATCAGAGTTGAAACTTTTGTTGAAGTAGGATCTATTTCCTTTTTCACGATGTTGTCAAGTATAATTATTCCTGCTATCTGTTTTTTGTTTAAAACAGGCAGCTGATGTATCTTATTTGCTTTCATCTTGGCAAGTACAGAAGAAATCATATCGTCAGGCGAGCATGTGACAACATTCTCCGTCATTATTTCTTTGACTTTCATTGAAACACCTCAAGGCTTATGACGGACTATCTGGTAATAAGTTGCATCACCTTCGTTGTCTACAACTGCCCAAAGCATCCGTGCACGGATGTTATGAGCAAGTCTTACAGACCGTGAGAGTTCCTGGAAAGATAGAGTGTAATCTTCAGGAACGCAGAACACTATCCATTGTGTATGTTCCTTTGCGCTTTTTGGACCCTTCTTTAGCTGCACACCTCTCTCGTAAACGCGAAAATCACAACCAAACTTGAAGCCAGTTCGCACCAGAAGTCCGCGTTCTCTTAAGTCTTCATAAACTCGGTAACGCTCTGTAAACCTTCTATCAAGACTTCGTGCATGATCATAAAGTTCCTGAAAAGTCATTTGCTTTCCATTAGAGAATACCCTTATACGTCCACGCTTCAGCAACAAACATGCCTCTACTAACGCCATTTCTAACCGGTCTCCAAGCTGCTTTCCATAGTAGCCAGGTTCATATATCTTTTCAAAGCCTTTCCAGACAATAATCTTGCCTTCTTCCTGCAGGGATGCCTGAACTTCTCTCAGATGCTGGATTTCCTCTTCCTGCTGCTGCGCAATGTCCTCGATCTCACGGATTTTGACTTGCTGCTGGGAAATTTTCTTCTGCTTCGATGAGATTTCCCTTTCAAGTTCAATGACAAGGGAGTCCCTTGCTGCCACTGTTGCATTCAATGCATCTGCGCGCATTGTTTCTGCCTCAAGCTCTGACAAGGTCTCGTTAATGAAGATGTTTTTCTCATGAACATTCTGGCGCTGCTGCGCATCATCATAAGCCAAGAAGGATGCTGTCAGAATCAGGACAATAATGGCTGTAACTGCAGTCACCTCTCTCCATCCCATGCAATAGCTGATGTTTCTGTTATTTTTAAAGATTACCTGTTTTGATTGTGCAAAGTTAGCGACACCTATCTGGACACGAAAGACAAAATCCGGCACTGACAGGTTTAAGAACCTCTGGTTCCTAATTTGTTTTATGAAGATTATGAAGTCCTCTGACAAGAAGCTATTGAATTATATGAACATGCTAACAAACGATTTGCTGAGGTATTAGAAGATACTCATAATTCAATGTTAATCTAAGGAAGTATATTAATGATTTTTCCATATTCTTACTTTTAGGACAAGTTTTATATACTTTTTTATAATTCTAAAATTATGGAAGTTAGATTAGCTACTAAAGAAGATATAACATTATTCCTATAAAACAAGAATTTAATGAAGAGTATGGGGTTTCTGAAAAATCAAAAAATTTTATTATAGAAGAATTTGAAGATTATACAACTAATTGGCGTATAACAATAGCAATTATTGATTTTAAGATTGTGGGCTATCTTGCAGGAATAATTGAAGAAGATTTATATGATAGGTTTGGGCACATTGGAGAGGTTTTTGTCTCAAAGAGCTTTAGAAATAAGGGAATTTCAACCAAGTTAAAAGAGAGATTTGTTGAATTTCTTAAATCAAAAAATATCAATTTATGTAGAATTGATGTTAATCCAGATAATCCTGCTCAAGATGCTTATAAAAAATAGGGTTCAAAGTAGACAAGTATAGGATGAGTTTAAGATTTTAAATTTTATGGCTCTGGTGCATTCTTTGCGAAAGTGACTGTCGAAGATAATTCTTGGTTTGTCAGCATCTGGGTACTAAAGTAAGAATTTGCCTTTCAAATGCGAAAGTGAGGAGGGTTGCACCAGAGCCTACAAGCACAATCTTTAAATAAACTTGTTCTGTGTGATTCTAGAAAGAGGTGAACATGACTCATATT
>CAYJVV010000011.1:0-14345 GCA_964373755.1 uncultured archaeon
TAGATATGTTGTTAGAAGGTTACAAGTTTAAGAGGGGGAAGAAAGAGATTTGTTCTTGCCGAGATGCTTGAAATTTATCGGACCTGAAAATGACAGCAAAGAGAATCCAACCCCGCGGATTGCTGCTGCAATTTTCCCACTAGTAGACCAGAAATGTTTATTTAGCTACAATATAGGAATAGTAACACAAACCCGTCTTGTTCATGATATCGATATACTAAGTAACAATGGCAACCTTCAGTACGTTCAAACATACGATGGCAATGTAGATTATGGGCCTTTTAATGCATCTCTATTGTTTAAATCTAGAATTCAAGTTGAAGCTATAACAGCTCAGCAACTTGCAGACGAGATTTATGACATGTCGGACTATGTGGATCCAAAATACGGCGATCTGCGTGTTTGGTGTGTTGCAGGCGTCAGGGATGGCAACGAGCTAGGCGGCTGGGAGATAGCGAGAAGGAACAGACATCAGGTGGAATAAATGACAGAAACAAGACCAGATCCGTTGAAAACAAGAAATGTTGGAGATCATCCAGAAGTTATAGTGGTTGAAGATAGAAGACATGGAAAAGTTCAAGATCTCAGGTACGGAACAAACCCTTCGCAAACTGCAGCGCTTTACAATCCTGATTCATTTTTATGTAATTTGCGTGAATTAAGAACAGGAAAGCAAGGGCCTTCACAAACGAATTTCGAAGATATTTTTTATGGTGCTGTAACAATTGGATATTTTGATACGCCATCTGCAATCATCATGAAACATGAGAATCCGAGCGGGTTTGCAACACAATATGAACCAGAACCATTAAGCCGTACTTATAGGAAAGCTCGGGATGCAGATTTTCGGGCAGCATTCGGCGATACAGCACTCTTAAACAGGCCTATTGACAGCGACACAGCCGAAGCCTTGAGGGAGACGTTTACAGAAGTTCTTGTCGCTCCTGATTTCGATGAAGGCGTTGTAGATAGTTTCAAAGGAAGTATAAGAATTTTCAAGTATGATGAAGAAAAATTCGCAACTATTCCGCGTTTTGTTGATGATCCGTGCGAATCAGAATTAAAAAGGTTTCCTGATGGTTCCATTATACGCTCTGATGTTTTTGTGTCACCAATACGACTTGCAGAAGAATTGCGACAATATGTTGTCTCGCACAGACAACCAACTGAAAAAGAGTTGCGAGATTTGTTAACTGGTTATAGGCTTCGTGTCAGATCAAACTCAATACGCCTAGTAAAAAACGGTTATACAACAGGGTTAGGTACTGGCCAGCAAGATAGAATAATGTGTATTGATACAGCTGCTTACAAAAACAGGAAATTGGCGAAATTAGCTAGAAAGGAAAATGTGGAAAGAGTAACAGACTACAGGATTCCTGGTTCTGTTTTAATAAGCGATGGATTCTTTCCATACATAGATAGCATAGAACTTGCAAGGAAATTAGGTATCACGGCCGTCCTTGCGCCTCATGGTGGCGAACGCTTCCAACAAGTCCTTGATAAAGCAGATGAATTTGGAATGGCTTTTGTCGATCTGCCTGGCGAGATGCGATTCTTCGACCACCACTAATTCTTTAAGGTTTTCAGATTATCTTCATTCATGATAGAAATTGACGGTGCTACATTAGAAGGTGGGGGCCAGATATTGCGCACCTCTGTTGCGCTATCGGCTATCACAGGAAAACCGTGCAGAATCTTCAACATTCGCGCAAAAAGGAAGAATCCTGGATTACAAACACAACACCTGGAATCTGTTAAGGCTACAGCGAAACTTTGTGATGCACATGTAAAAGGCGCTAGCATAGGTAGCACCCAACTAGAATTTATTCCTAAGAAAATACGCTCAGGAAATATTTCTATAAACATACCAACTGCAGGCTCGGTTGGACTAGTTCTACAGCCTTTGATGATTGCAGCCCTGCACGCAGATATGGAAGTACGGATAAAGATCAAAGGCGGGGCGACAAATGGCAAATGGGCCATGCCTGCAAACTATGCAAAGCATGTACTGCTTCCACTGCTTGGAAAAATAGGTTACAAAGCTGAGATGGAAATTCTGCGCTACGGATATTATCCTGTTGGGGGTGCAGAAGTCTCTCTTTCTATCGAGCCAGCAGACCTCTCCCCGGTAAATCTAACTGAAACAGGAAAAATTGTTTCAATAAAAGGTATTTCGCATGCTGCAAAATCTCTGGAAAAGAATTCTGTTGCAGAAAGGCAACAGAAGGTTGCAAGGAAAATGATTTTTGATGAGCTTGGCATTGTACCGGAAATAGAAGTAAAGTATGCGGACTCCGCTTGCCCGGGCTCTGCTATTGACTTGTTTGCAACAACTGAAAATTCTTTCTTGGGCTCTGAAGGACTTGGCGAAAGGGGAAAGCGAGCAGAGGATGTCGGCAGGGAAGCCGCAGAAAAGCTTGTCAAGTATATACAATCGCAATCGCTTCTGGACGAGCATGCAGAGGATCAACTCATTCCGTATATGGCGCTAGCAGGAAAAAGCAGAATAAAGGTCTTTAGTATAAGCAACCACACAAGGACAAACATATGGGTTACGGAGAAATTCTTGGATGTAAAATTTAGCACTGATGAAGACAGCAAGATTATAGAATGCAAAAAACTGATAGCTACTTCGTGAATTCCTCTGGATTTTGCATGAACTTTTTTCTACATTCGTCGCTGCAGAAAAAGTAGCCACGACCTTTATAGCTTGCTTTCTCCTTTCCGGCGCTCACCTGCATTTTGCAGACAGGATCAATTGGCATAACTTCTGCACCTCAAATCATTGCATTAAGTTTTGGTGCTACGAGCATTTGCTTTATCAGGAAATCAATTCCACTAGTTCTTATCGGGCCGTGGCCAGGGAAGAGGTACATTATAGGTAATTCGCCTAATTTTTTCAGAGAAGATATTAGCATTTCTCTGCTGCCGCCTGCTAAATCTGTGCGGCCTACGCTGTCACTAAATAACGTGTCTCCTGATAACAGTATTCTTTTATCGCTTTCATAGAGGCATATGCTTCCAGGAGTATGGCCAGGCGTGTGAATTACTTCAAAAATAAAATTTGGCGTTTTAATTATATCACCATTATACAATCCGTGATCAACAGTTACGATCCTTGTTGTCTCCGAAAGCATTTCTGCAAGCGTTTCTCCTTTTTCTAGGTTTTCCTTATCATCGTTATGTATTGCTATCTCAGCCTTCAGCCAATCCCTAAACTTTTTGTTTCCTCCTGTATGATCAAAGTGATAATGAGTGTTTACTATTGTCTTTATTTCCTTTGAGTTAAACTTGTTTTCTATCTCCTTTTTCAGTTCAGCAAACATATTTCCTGTGCCTGTGTCAACAAGCACCTCTCCGTCTATCAAAAATATGTTTGGCTCGTTGCCCGTGCCGTGAAACATCTCTATTCCTTTATAAACCTGCATATACTTCACAAACAAGTTCTCTACCTATCAGTTCATGTGAGTTCAACGAATAAAAGGTGCCGTGGTTTTCGAATATAATTATATTTCCCTTTGCAGCTACAATATTGCCATTTATACTCAGGTCGTCTGCAACATCTATTCTTTGTGGCTGGCTGAATACATTATGTAGTCTGTAATATGGCCTGAAATCATGTATCTCGGGTTTTATCATATATTTGTCAAAACCGTTTCCTTTTAGCTTCTTGATGGCGCTCAATATGTTCATAGCTGCTGCATTTGGATTGCCAAAAATAAGGTCATGTTTTTGGAAACCTCTTATCCTATCAACTATATTGAGTTCTTTGCATATTTGTTGTTCAATAAGCCTTACTTCTTTACCATCCTTTACAAGAGCTATCAATGCTCCCAAATCTGCTCCTTGCTCAACAAGTCTTTCTATTATCCGTCTTTCCATCGAGATACCAACTTTTAGTATATTGCTGAAAGCCGCAAGGTATATGTAATATATTTGCTCTGAGCAGTCCTGTCTTTGCTTAACATTTATGCATTCGCTTCCGTTGCATTGTATACAAAGGAAAAAATCATCGTTGAGTTTGCATTCATTGCAATACCATCCTGATTCCAAAGGCATTTTCTTAGGGCATTCAGAATGTTTTCCGTCGCGATAATACCCAATGCATGTTTTCTTGCCGGCCTTTATAGATACACTTTCTCCAAGCAATCTTATCCTGTCAAGGCCTTCTTCTGTTCTGACTACGATAAACGGTTCCGCTTGGTCTCGAGAAACAAGCCATTTGTATTTAACTACCTGCATAATAATCACTTATAAGGTTTTCATAAGCTTCAATTGCATTATTTAATTTTTCGTTGCTAGAGAGCTCATTTTTAGTGGCATTAAAGAAGGGTATGGAAAGTATATCTGCTTTCTTTTCATGAGTGGTTCTATTTGCAAGGTTTTTGAGAAATTCTGAATTATAACTGTCTAGTGGATGAAAAATGACCCAATGCTTGTTTATTTGTAGAAAATCTTCGAGAAATTTTATTTTTTTCCTTTTTAACATTTCAAGATAGCAAAGTTGAAAATATACATTTGTATAGATTTTTGCTGTTTCTCTGCCACAAACAATATCCTCTACAATTTTCGGCAGGCTAATTTGCTGCTTTATTTTTATCCTGATGATCTCCTGGCAAATAAATGGGTTTATAACTTCTTTGTCTTGGAAAATTGTATCATTTATATTTATCTTGACTCTTGCTTCTCTTTCTTGCACTTCAGTTTCATTTTTGTCCGATAACTCCAGAAAAAAGGTATCTGTCCTGAGCAAAGGTTCAAACATAGCGATATGATAATAAAACGGCTTAAGAAATTGTTTCGGAAGAACTTTATCTTCTTCTGTTTTTGCAACTATACGCATTATATCTAAATATTCAAGCTAGTATATATTCTTCTCAATCTTTCCATTCTTTTATAGCTCTTTCATAGCCTTCATGATCAGCAACGTCGAATACAGCGCCATCGTGTAGGCAGCCAGAAAGCTGGTTCTTGTTTGCCAAGATCTTAAAGAGCTCCTCTATCATAAACTTCTTTTCCGGGACAAGTTTAAGTGCCTCTGGCTCGAGGAGGCAGAACCCGGCGTTAACAAGTTTTGATTCAGATTTTGTAGGCTTTTCCATGAAATCTCTTACAGAGTTACCATGCATTTTTACAACCCCGAATTTTCTTGTGTTATCTGAAGTTGAGAGAAGCACTGTTGCTTGTTTCGCTTCTCTTTTATGGAATTCGTAAACTTCAGGTATGTTAAGATTAGATATCAAAGTGTCAACATTTATCATCGCAAGCGTGTTTTTCATTTGTCGTCTTAAATTCGCCAAAGCTCCTGCAGTGCCTAGTGGTTTATCTTCGACAAAATACTGTATATTCATTCCAAGTCTGCTTCCGTTGCCAAAATGTTCGATGATCTTATTGTGCATATGATTAACAGAAATGAATATGTTTCTGATATCGTATTTTTTGAAGACATTGAGATGGTGTTCTAAAACTGGTCTGCCTTTAATCGGAATGAGGGCTTTGGGCATCTCGTATGTTATGGGTCTTAAATTAACGCCGTCGCCTCCGGCCATAATTAGTACCGTGTCAATCTCAATTTTGTTCAGCGCCTTTACTAGTAGATTCTCTACTGCATGAGATCTGTTTCTTATTATTTTCTTGTCTATCATCTTGTCGAGCTTTTTCAATATTTCCGATTTTATTGTTATAGTTACTCTGTCAACCATTTTAACCCCTTTAGAATTGTACCAAACTGTTCTTAAACTAATGTATGAAAATGTATGAATATATAAGTATAAGAATATTTCCGCAATAACAATTAAACAGCATTTTTTGGGTAGTTAAAATGATAACAAAGGCAAAAGCACCTGTTAGAATAAGTTTTGGCAGCAGCGGTGATTCAAATTACTATCTGCAGCATATAGAAAGAGCCAACGGCTTGAATGCGACAATAAATCTCTACGCATATGCTGAGATACACTCGCGAAAAGATAAAAATATTGTCCTTCGGTCACTTGAAACAGGTCAGGTAAAAGAGTATAATTCTCTTGAAGAAATATCCTTTGAAGACAGAGAACTGAACATAATGAAGGCTGTTGTGAAGCACTTCGGAGTAAATGGAGTTGAGATAATAACTCATACAGATGCGCCTCTCGATAGCGGCTTAGGTGGAAGTGCTGCGCATACTGTTTCTATGATAAAAGCAATCTGTGATTTTCAGAATATTCAGATGTCAAATGAAGATATAGCAAGGCTTGCATATCATCTTGAAAGAAATATTCTAGGTATAGAAGGCGGTTATCAGGATCAGTGGGCAACAACACATGGCGGTATAAACTACCTTAATTTTCTTCTTGGAGGCAATCCGCACAACGTCACAGTTTTGCTGAGCCCTATAAAGCTTAAGGAAAAAGACATTGTTGAGCTTGAAAAATCTTTGCTTCTTATTCACTTACCTCGCGAGAAAACAGGGAGAGATGTCCATCTCGAGCAGCGGAACAGAAGCGAAGAAAGCATGGCATTGCTGAACATGAAATATAGTGTAATTGAGAACATAAAGCGTTGTTTGGAGTCAAAGACTTTTGATCAGCTAGGATACTATCTCAACCTGGATTGGAAAATAAAGAAACAGATGGCTTCATCAATTACCAATTCTTTGGTTGATGAAATCTATGAGACATCTTTGAGAGCAGGTGCTACTGGTGGCAGACTTATAGGCGCTGGTTCAGGAGGCAGTATGCTGCTTTATTGTGGAAATAGGAAAGCAGATGTCCTCAAATCAATTGAAAAATTCGGAATAAAAGAACTGAAATTCAGTTTTGAGAGGCCAACAGAACAGATTCGCTTGATTGAAGTAATACATGAAAAGATTAACGATCATAGCAATATAATTGAAGATATGTTGAAAAGTGACGAGATTAAAAGAACAATAGAAACTATAACGCATAAAATAGTTGATTCTTATAAACAAGGCGGCAAACTAATAGTTTTCGGAAATGGAGGCTCAGCTGCAGATGCCCAACATATTGTAGGCGAGCTCGTGAATAAAATGAACATAGATAGGCCAATGTTAAATTCAATAGCTTTGACTGTCAACAGTTCAGTTCTTACTGCAATTGCAAACGACTCTAGTTATGACGATGTATTCACAAGACAAATAGAATCCCTTGCAGAACACAATGATGTGGTTATTGGAATTAGCACCAGTGGTAAAGCTGAAAATGTAAGCAGGGCTCTGAAAAAGGCAAAAGAACGTGGCGCATATGTTGTTTATTTTACAGGAAAGACAGGAGGAAAAATTAGCGAAGAACTTGAAAGTAATGGCACAATAGATATTTCTTTGAAAATACCTTCCAATTACACGCCTAGAATACAAGAAGCTCATATGCTTGCCGGACATATAATCTGCGAGCTTGTTGAGCAGCATTTGTACGGTTAGCTGCTGGGGGTTACTATGTCATTAGCTGTTTTTCTAGATCGCGATGGTGTTATAAACGAAGCTGATGGCTTCGTAATCAAACCTGAAGAAATAAAAATAATACCTGGGGCGTCGGATGGTATAAAATTACTGAATTCACTGAACATGAAAGTTATTGTTATTACAAACCAACCGCAAGTTGCTCGTGGGCTGTGCAGTGAAGAAGACATTCAGTGTATAAACAAGAAAATTCAGGAAGAGCTTTTGAAAGACGGCGCAAAGATTGACGCATTTTATTACTGCCCACACCATCCAGAGACTCATCACAAAGATATACCAAAACACGCTGTCAAATATAGGGTTGACTGTGAGTGCAGAAAACCAAAAATCGGTATGCTACTTGAAGCTGCGAAGGAATTTGAGATAGATTTATCAAATAGCTTTGTAATTGGAGACAGAACAGTAGATATAAAATCTGGTCATGTTGCTGGTTGTAAAACTATTCTTGTTAAAACAGGTATGGGAGGAAATGATAAAAAATATGACACAAACCCAGACTTTGTTGTTGCTGACTTGAACGCTGCTGCAAATTTGATTAAAGATATAGTTTCAATGAAAACGCTTATTCTTGCTGGTGGTAGAGGCGAAAGGCTCAAACCTCTGACTGACACACTTCCAAAGCCTATGGTTCCTTTGAGTGGAAAGCCGTTGATAGAGCATCTTATAGAATTAAGTCGGAAACATGGAATAAAGAATATTGTTATTTCAGGTCACTACTTGTTTAGTAAGCTTATAGACTATTTTGGAGATGGTTCAAATTTTGGGGTTAAAATAGAATACGTAGATGACGGTGACGTACCTTTAGGTTCAGGCGGTGCAGTTAAAAAATCTAGCTTCATTTTACCCGAGAACTTTATTGTTCTTAGTGGTGATGTGTTCACAAACATAAATCTCTGGGAGCTTGCCAAGTTTCATTTCAATAAGGGCGGTGTAGCTACTCTTGTTGTAAGAGAAACAGACCATCCTCATGACAGTGACATAGTAGAAATTGATGAGAATCAAAAGGCTGTAAGTTTTTATAGTAAAAAAAGCTCATATAAGGTCGGCAACATGGCAAGTACTGGGCTCCTTGTTCTTAATAAACAGCTAGTAAATTCTATTCCAGAAAAATCGAACTTGGAAAGTGATGTTATTGCAGTTGCTATAAAATCCAATGATATTTACTGCTTTTTGAACAAAAAATATTACATAAAGGACATGGGTACGCCGGAAAGACTTAAAACTGTTCAAGAAGATGTGAAAAGGCTGGGTTTAATATGAAAGTTCTCATCACTGGTGGTTGTGGATTCATAGGATCTAATATTGCAGAAGCTTGTGTAAAAGACGGATATGAGGTTGTAATTTTAGACAATTTCTTTCTTGGCAGAACGGGAAACATAGAAACGATAAAAGATCAAGTAAAATTGGTGAAAGGCGATGTTAGAGATGAGAAACTTATAATGGAAATCATGGACGGCGTTGATTATGTTATCCACCAAGCTGCTGCGTCTTCTTCCGGTATGTTCCGTAGCGATTTGAAAGGTTCTGTTGCTATCAATATTGAGGGCACCATAAATTTACTCAATGCGGCAAAAGAAAAGGACGTTAAAAGATTCATCTACGCTTCTACATCTTCCATATACGCAAACAATCAGCCGCCTTTGCGAGAAGATATGTTTGTCATTCCTCCAAATTTCTATGCGGCAACAAAACTTGAGAAAGAATATCTTGCTACAATTTTCAGCCAAGACCACGGGTTGGAGACTGTAGGGCTTCGATATATGAGTGTTTATGGCCCGCATGAAGATGGTAAAGGGATTTATGCGAATCTTGTTACACAGTTTTTATGGTCAATGCAAAAAGGCGAACAACCCATAATATACGGAGATGGCAAGCAGACAAGAGATTTTACATACGTGAAGGATATAGTGCAAGCTAACATGCTCGCGATGACGGTCAGAAAGAAAATGTTAGGCGAAATATTTAATGTCGGTACAGGGACATCTCACAGTCTAGTTGAGCTCGTTTCTATAATTAACAAAATATTAGGGACTGATATACAACCGAAATACGTGAATATACCGGTAAAAGGTTACATTCTTAGTCAATGTGCTGATATTTCAAAGATTGGTGAAGCTTTAGATTACAAACCACGATATAGTTTGGAATCTGGAATTAAAGATATGCTGGCTCTAAGCTAAGCTAAGTCGTTATAAATTTTTCCTAGTTTATTCACGATTAGCTTCTCGTCAAAGTGTTTTTTAACAAAAGCTCTTCCATTTAATCCCATTTTTTCCGCTGTTGAAGGGTTATCGAGATAAAATTCTATTTTTTCTTTCATTAAATTCCAATAACCATAATCAATTAAAAATCCTGCTTTTTTATCTTGTACAACCTCTGGAAGTCCACCAACTTTCGTAACGATCGCTGGTGTACCACAAGCTTGTGCTTCAGCTATTACTTTACCAAATGCTTCATGTTTTGAAGGGCAAATAATAACACGAGCTTTATTGTACCATTTAATCAACTCGCTTTCAGATACATTTTTCAAAAACAGGACTTTGCCAGTTTGTTTAAGTTTTTCTATTTTAATCAATAGTCTGTGATCAACAGGATTACCAATGAAAACAAATCTTATGTCTTTTCTTTTTTCGATTAGTTCTTTTGCTATATCAAAAGCTATGTCTGCGCCTTTTTCTCTTATGAAGTTTCCTACAAAAAGTATAATGTTCTCTTTCTTTACATTCAGTCGTATGAATTTTTTTGTATCTACTGTGTTTGGTAGAATTTCCATGTTATCTATTTTTCCACCTACTTTTAGCAACAACTTTTTTTCTTCTTCTGTATGTGGAAGGACCTTTTCAGAAAATCGAATTATAGGTAAACCTTGAGTAAGATGATATGCTGAAAACATCAGCCAGCGTTTGAACCCGTAAATAGGCGGGTGATAATAAGGTCCGAAAACATGTTTTGTTTTTCTGAGTTTTGCTGCCATGAATCCGGATGTAGCTGGATAGTAACCAAAATGATGTGAATGGATGATGTCGTATTTTTCCTTAAGTAGTGCCTTCAACATGCCTTTAGAAATATAGTAATTACCAATTACTATCGGATAAAATCGTCTTATTTTTACATCATTTATTACTTCTTCCTTTTTAAGCTGTGGAGGTGAATTGGAAAAAACATCTACTTCATGTCCTAGTTCCGTCAGACCGCGTGCAAGTGTTTGACAATATAATGATGCACCTATTATTGCTGGATAGTAGGCGGGTGTAACAAAAGCTATTCGCATGCTCATCGCCTGAATATATTTTTAAGACCTGCCAGTATTCCCAAGCCGTAAGCAATTTCTCTTGCGAAAACTATCAGCAACAATTCATGATAGTAGCGCAAATTTTTTGTACGGAATAGTATAACTGCAGGTTTGACCAGAAAGTAGAAAAGAAATGGAAGAGAAACATACAGAAGGGCTAATTTTATTGGAAATATTAAAAAAATCAGGATTGTGTATGCAACGGCAATAAATGGTATGATGTCTTGGATGCCAAGAAGTTCTTTATGCAGCTTTATAAGTTCTATTTTTGCCAATCCGTTCCTGTATATTTGGTGAAAAATACTCTGCAAACTATTTCTCCTTTGGTGAAAGACAAAAATTTTTGGATTATATTTCATTTTGTATCCTAATTTTAACAATCTGTGAAGAAGTTCAGGTTCTTGTAAGCCACTAAGCTTTTTATTAAAATTGGATTTTGAGAAGATGGTTTTTTTAAATGCAATATTTGTTGCCCGTAGCTTATATTTTGCTTTTTTTCCGTAGACTGGTTCCGTAATTTGTCTAGCAAGATCAATCTGGTATGCGGCTTTTTGAAAATTTGTAGATTTGTCAGGCAGGATATCATCGCCACCTACTATATCTATCTCTTCTTTTCTAAATTCGTTTGATATTTGCAATAGCCAATCTTTAGGTGCGGATGCATCGTCATCAATAAAAGTTACAATGTCTCCATGTGCCTTTTCGGCACCAGTTGCGTAAGCGTTGCCTATTGTAGATAATTCATCAGCTACAATTTTTGTCTTAAACCTTTTTGCTAGTGCTGCTAGATTGTTAGTTTTAGGTGCGACAATAATAAGTTCAATATTTTTGTAAGATTGATTTCTGATACTCTTTAAGCAGTCAGCTAAAGAAGGTGAAACGATTTTAGTTGGAACTATAACAGAAATCATCATATCACTTGTCCAGAAGACTTTTTGTGGCAATTGAAATAGCTTCTTTGGACGTGTGATGTGGCATCCAGCCTAGTTTTTTTATTTTTGTAGTATCCAAAAGAAATCGTGGGACATCTCCTCGCCATCCACGATCACCACCAGTATATTTGAACTTTACATTTTGTAATCCCATTTGTTTCGCAACTGTTTCTGCAATTTCAGTGACTGTTATGGAATCTTCAGGTCCTAGATTAAACAAATTAATTTTGTTGCGTGAGTCTTTCAAAGAAAGCAAAAGCCCGTCTATGCAATCATCTATTAGCAGATAGGACTTTTTCTGTTTTCCGTTTCCCAGAATTTCCAGTTCTTTTGGATTAGTTGAAAGCTTTTCGATAAAATCTGATAAAACTGTTTTCCCTTTTTTCCTGCTTTTGCCGCTTATTATGTTTGCAAGCCTGAATATCCATCCTTCCATATCAAACATATGGCAAAATCCTGAGATTGTTGCTTCACAAGATGCTTTGCTTGCCGCATAGAGAGATATTGGTTGTAAAGCATAGTCTTCTGGAGTTGGTATTATTTTCGCCTCGCCATAAACAGCGGAAGAAGAAGTAAAGACTATTTTCTTTACCTTGTTTAGTCGCATAGCTTCCAGAACATTGTATGTTGCAATTGTGTTAAGTTTCAAATCTTCATCCGTAGGATCTCCGGGTTGGAATTTTATGTCGGAATTTGCGGCCAAATGAAAGACAATATCAACGCTTTTGCATGCTTTTTGTATCTGTTTTTTGTCAAGTAGGTCTCCTTTAGTAAAAATAAAGTTGTGATTATTCATCAAGTCTTTAATATGTTCTTCTTTTCCACTGCTAAGATTGTCGAATATGATAATCTTATGTCCATCTTTCAACAGTCTTACTGCCAAATCGGATCCTATACATCCTGCACCACCTGTAATCAACACTTGCATTTTTATCACCAAAGCTAATCTGAATAATTTAAATACATTAAGGTTAAAAAGCCAGAAATGATAGAAACTTTGTTCGTTACAAATAGGCCAAACTATTGCCACAAAAAATTCGCTGAAGCTGTTCGAGCGCAATTTTTTTACGTTAAACATATAGTACCAGATGGAATTCCAGTTCTGTCGCTTATTTTAAACGGATTTATTAATTCCAGAACTTTGCCAGATTCAAATGTTTTCTTTTCAGAAAGCATAATGGATTTCTACCCAGTTTACTACAGAAATCCAGATGGAAAGAAGATTATATTGATTGCAGAAGATACGTTATTCAAATTAGAAAAGATGCAAAATTTCAAGAAAAAGTATATTCTGAAGTTGATACAAAAGGCAGATGGATTTCTAGCTATATCAAGCTTATGCAAAGATCTTTTATTGAAGTATACAGAAAAACCTGCTAGTGTAGTGTATCCATTTCCGCATAAAGAATTTTTTCATGTGAAATCAGATGTAGAAAGCAAGAATATACTCTTTATTGGAAGGAACGATAAAACAAAAGGATTTCTAGAAATAGTTAAGGCTGTAAAAATTTTAAGACAAAAAGATCCAGAATGGAACCTTTATCTTATAGGAAAATGTTCAGATTCTGTAGTCGCAGAAGACGGAATAATTCCTCTTGGTTTTGTGGACAAAATGGAGACATATTTTGCACGTTGTTCACTTCACGTTCATCCAGCCTTATTTGACCCTTGCCCCGCAACAGTTTTTGAAACTATGAATTCTGGAATGATACCGATAATATCTAGGAACACAGGTCAGGCAGAAATTTTCGTAAAAGAGGGATTAGGAAAACTTATCCTGGATTCTCTAGATCCGAAAAATATTGCTGAAAAGATCCTTGAGGTGTATTCTTTAGATAAAAAGACTCTTTCTAGAAAATCCAAAAAACTTAGTATGAAATTTAGAGAGAAACAGCGCCTTGAGATCTTCAGGAAAGAGTTTAATAAACTTTTAAACGATTTAAGATAACCTCATTTTATTGTACTAGTCGTGATGTATAATGACAACTTTTATAACATTCAAAAGCTCTATCGACAAGACGCCACATTATTGCGATAAAAAGTATGGAGAAGCCGTTGCAAATAGGTTTTATTACATGAAAGACTGGCGCTTTTTAAGACCTGTACCTTTTTGGAGTCTTTTTAGAGGTTTTATGAATTCTTTCTCCCTACCTGGTGATGACGTTTACTTATGCAATGGGTTGGCTGAATTATACTCAATATACTACAAAAACAGGAAAGTAGATATAGTTACGCTGGTAAAAGAGCAGATTTTCTGGGAACTTCCTAGAATGTCAGAAAGAGGGCGAAAATTCATATTGAAGGTTCTCTCTATTAACAAAGGTTTCATTACAGACACAGAAAGGCTCAAAATGATGATTAAAAGCTATTTCAATATCGAAGTTCAAGTTTGCAATCCTTTTTGTGCACAGCCATTTTTGGAAAATAAACCAGATACAACAACCAAAAGAATTCTTTTTATCGGAGCCCATTCCCTGAATAAAGGATACAATCAGCTTATAGAAGCTTTTAACATACTAAAAAAAATAGACCCCGAATGGGAACTTTACATGATCGGATCATGTGCTGAGAAGATAACTAAACAAATAAATGGGATGCAAGTCCTGGGTTATGAGAGAGACATTAAACCATACATGTCAAAATGTTCTATCTATATTCACCCAGCCTA
>CAYJVV010000012.1:0-13693 GCA_964373755.1 uncultured archaeon
ACACTTGTTGCTCGAAAGATCGCATTTCCAAGCTTCGCCTTTCACGTACTGACAGTAATCATCATCGTAGCATATTGGTTCTGACTCAGGATAACTTATCTGAGTTGCTGTCTTTTGTGCTGGTTCTTGAGCTATTGCCTGCTGTCTTTCAGTACAGATAGTTTTGCCTAAGTATCCATTGTATTGCACGTACAGGCCAGAACAACAGCTTTCGCCAATGGCTGGAACATTGCCTTCTTGAACACAAGGAGGTTGGCCAAAATTAGAGAAGAAATCGTCAAGTCCTTCAGCCCAATCAAATTGGGCATGAGCGATATGTGCAAGAATAGCTACAGTTAGAAGTAAAACCAATTTTGAGGCTTTTCCCATAACTAATTACTGTTTTCAGCTAAATAAATCTTTTTAAGTTAGCTTCACTTAGCAGTACTAGGTGTATTATTATCTGACAGTCTTGGATAAATAACTTTATTTTATCAACGTGTAGATTTGTTGTTCTACTGGCAGCTTGATGCTTGCTATTTCTGATAAATCGCTTAAGCTGTTAGCTTTTATTGCTGCATCTGAAACTGTATATAACACATCGTCTATGTACAACGACCTTCTAACAGGAAATCTTGGATAGTAATATTCAGGCTTTTCAGGTTTTTCCTGAAGATCATCGTGCGTTACTTTTCCTTTGAGCGTGAAACCATCTTGTAGATTAAGATTAAAGACATAAGCGCCTTGCCACGTGTGTCTGTAATCCTTCTCTGCTAAAAGAACTGGAAGCACGAGCAGGTTCTTTTCTTTGTTGAAAAGGAATGCCTTGTGATCATATAAAGCATCTGAGCTTGTACCACTCTCTCCGATCTCGAACTTTGAAACCTCTTTGGGATTTGAAACGTCGCTCACGTCAAATAAAGAAAGTTTTAGTCCGCTGAAAGTTACTCTCGAACCCAAGTCTTCTGTAGCACGCCCAATTCCTATGATGTGATTTTCATCGTAAGGATGCAAGTAATCAGAAACGCCTGGTATTTTTAGCTCTCCGAGCACCTTAGGGTTCGCAGGGTCGCTTAGATCTACAACAAAGAGCGGGTCAATGCGGATGAATGTCACAAGGTATGCGCGGTCGCCGATAAACCGTGCCGAGAAAATCCTTTCCCCGGGCGCAAGGTCTTCGACTTTGCCGGCAATATTTAGGTTTCCATCAAGCACGTAAATATGATTCAAGCTCGCGCTCCCTGGTTGCGGAGGCACTATAAATGGACGGGCTGGAGTTGTAACTCCTGATTCCGAAGATTCTGGTTCAACAACTGGTTCAATTACTGCCAAAGGTCTTGGCACAAAGAAATTCTCACTTGTCGTGGTTGCAATTCTAAAGTAACCGTTGTATTCGTCCATTGAAAATTGATTCAACGGCTGGCCAGGAACTTCGCCGTGGGTTTTGTATGTTATTTCACCGTTAGCTATGGATATTTTATGTATCACGCTTTTGTCCGATTCTTTGGCTGCTTCAGCTCTTATCTTAGCATATTTTTCTTCCCACTGTTTAACAATCTGTGCAGCCTGTTCAGGTCCAAGAGATTCAAACCATTCTTGCAGTGTTTTTGTAATCTCATTCTGCTTCTCATAATACGACTTACCAGAATCTTTTATCTCCTTTATTTTTTTTGCAACATCTTCAGGTACAGAAGGCAGTATTACTTCGTCAAGTGTCCGGTCGTTAAGCAACGATGGCTTTACCCTTTTCTGATATGTCAGGAATATGCTGTCCTTTGAGACGAACATGGCATTAGAATAGCCAAGCAGAAAGACTTTGCTTTGCGGTTCCTTGTTGTCATCGTTGACATTCACTGAAAGCACGGTTGTTAACTGGTATGAATAGTCAGGAAAATCAAAATAATAGATTTCAGGGAAGCCCCTTTCAGCCGACAGGGGAAGGGCTACATCGTCGCCATAATAGTAAATAGGTGCATTTACAATCGCATAAACATAGTCGCCTACCATGCGAGAGTTGTAGTAACTGCCATTTATTTCTAATTCTCTTTTCAACACAAGGTTTGATTTGTCTGATATATCATAAACGCTGATTATAGTCTTAGGAAAAGAAGGTCTGATTAATGGCCTAGATTCAACAGGTATATCTCCTATAGTTAATATAGGTTCAATGAAATAATAATTGTAAACATAAGAGAAAACTACAAGTTTGTTGCCGTTCACGTAAAGGCCGTTAATGGCACTACCACTCATATTGATTGTCGAAACGATAGCTGCATTTTCTGCAGGGTATGCATCAGTAATTACAACATTACTTCCAGAAATGGTATAAATGTATTTTCCGTCGTTCTTTGTCATATCCGCTTCATCAACGCCGGCAACCTGAATGTTTGTGGTTGAATAATCATCTGCAGCTTTACTTTCTGCACCCGCTTGCAGCTGGGCTCCTGCGTCCGTTGTTGCAAGAACTCGGCCTCCATAAATGCCGCCTGCCTGCTGGTTGGACTTAATGAAATCCTTTAGCTCCGCGAGTGAAGAGAATTTCTTCAGCTCTGCCTGGTCATTCTGAACTGGTTCCTGCACGTATTTCGGTGTGAATACGAGAAGGGCAACCAGCACAACCAGCATTGTTGCGTACACAAGCGTTTTCGGTTTTCCATCCAATGCCATATGGAATTCTTGGATTTATTGCATATATAGGCTTCTTTTTGTTAGGGTCTTTGCCCTAAGATATTTTATCGTGAAAAATGCAAAGCCCAAGACAGCAAGAGAAATTAAAGCAATACTAAAGATTAAATCGATACTCATAATATTTTCTGCAGCTGTAGTTATTGCAGGGGCGGCAGCAGTCGTAAGAGTTTCTGCTGTTTTCAATGCTTGAACTTTATATTGCGATTGACTAATTGTATATAGATAGCCTCCTGCGATCAAGCTTATGACAGATGAGAAAAGTATTGACCAGGAATATTGTGGTTTTGTGAGGCCTTGCGCTTTAGGTGTCAGACTATAATATACCCATTTATTGCCTACTTTTCTCTGAACAAGCTGAGATTTCTCCAGCACGTTCAGGTGTTCAGAAACAGTTGTTACGTGCTTGCTCAGCAATTTTGAGAGTTCTGAAGCAGTGTAAGGTCTCTGAGAAAGCAGCTTTATTATTTCCTGCCTCGTTTTCGTGTTCAAAGCCTTTAACATTGGAGAATCAAGAACGTTCATAGAAAGAATTCACGAAAAAGACTTATTAAGGTTGCGTTTTGTTAGGGTTTGCACAACGAAACTATTTAAGTTCTATTAGAAAGAATAGATAATATGAAAACAAAAACTGTAACCATACCAAAGGCAGAATACAAGCGTCTCAAGAAAATAGAAAAAATGGATAAAGAATTACTTGAAGATATTTCTCGTGGGATAAAAGATATTCTTTCTGGCAAAGTTAAGGAAGTCTAAAGACCTTTTGCCACTTTATCTATTTCTTCCTTGTAGATTTTTAGATGTGCAACAATAAAGTCAATATCTCTTTGCTGTGCTTTCTTATCAGTTATTGTAATAAGAAATACGATAGAATGTTCTTCATATACCAGAAATAGAAGCCTATTACCATTAAATTTCTTTTCTCTGAAGAATCTGTAACCAAGTGGTTTTCCGCTGAATGGCTCTTGTTTAAGATGCTGTTCAAATTTTTATACTCTAGATATTTCAGATTTATCAAGTTTCTTCAGTTTCTTGTTATACCATTCAGAACGAAAAACTCTATACATTAAATTAAAGTGTTTTTCCTTGATATTAAAGCTCTACTTTTTCTCTTTTTCTTCAATCAGAATTGCATTAACGATACCGTCTTGGCCAGGTCGAGAAGTAACGCGTGCTTTTCCTAATTCTGTCTGAATTACCGCGCCTTTTGTTATTATGTTTCTCCTTACAAATTGATTATCGGCCTTGTTTTCAAGCACGCTTGTAATTTTTGTCTTTTGGGCTTTTCCGCCTGCAAACACATTTGCTACGTTTGAAGAAAGCAGCATGAATTTTTTGTTTCCACCGCGTGATCTCAGTATCCTAAGCTTTACAGTACCAACGTGAGTTGGTACAAAATCTCTCCCGCGCTGAAATCTCTTTTTCTTGCTCGCGCGCTTAAGCAGGCCGCCTGTTATTTTCCTGTTCGACCTTAGATGCCATTGAGTCATAAACTATCTATTTACCAATTGCAAAAAACGTATTTAAATCCGTATGTTACTATGAATTAACATTTGATGTTTTGATAGGTTAGATTTTTTATGGAAAGACCGATAGACGTATTGAACAATGCAAAGGGCAAGCGTGTTCTGATAAAACTCAAGAAAGGTACAGAGATTTCAGGCATACTGCACGCAATGGATCTCCACCTTAACATGTGGCTGGAAAGCGCGGAGCAGATAACTGAAGACAAGAAAATAAAGCTTGGAACAATACTCGTAAGAGGAGATAATATCCTTTACGTTTCGCCTGAAAAAACTGAATAATAAAACAGAAAGAAAGGTTTACTGTTACTCCTTTTCTTTGGGATGACTTATGTCGAAGGGAACACCATCTTTTGGACGCCATCAGAGAATAACGCACATTAGATGTAGGCGTTGTGGTAGACATAGCTATCACATACAAAAGAAACAGTGCAGTGCATGTGCATATCCAAGGCCAAAAATGCGAAAAGAAAGCTGGAAATGGAAGCCTATAAATCGTGCAAAGAGAAAATATCTAAGGCCAAAGCATCAGAAGGTCAAGACTGCACGACAGGGCAGATGGGTCAAAAATAAGTAGAGAACCTAGGTTCTCTTCCTTGCTACAGAGAAGTAAAACTTCTCTGGCACCTCGGAGAACTTCGTTCTCCCAAGGTATCAACCTTCTCTCCTAAATAAAAATATTATGTTAAGCTCTGTGTAACATTTCATAAAACTCCCTATAAGATGGCAGTGGCGTTAAAGGGAACTTGTTTTTCCACGCAATTTCTAGATCTTCAGTCATAGATGCTTCTAAAACTGGAACCCAGTAATCATGTGAGAGCTGAACTGCTCGATTAGCGGAATCTGGATCTAAATGTGCTATATTCATCTTTAGTATAGTGCACACCTAAACCAAACTTGCATCCTGGTTTCTCATCTTTATAGACAGGCAATAAGAAAAAATGAAGTTTCCTCTCTCCATTATATTCCCAACCGCCTATTAAATCATCACTTAATTTCCAAGATTGCATTTGACTTCTTTTTAAAACAAAGCTTTTATTATTGATAATATGCCAAAACTTTCGAAAGTTGACAGGCTCATTCTTAATTCAAAAAGCAAGAAAAAATGGATTCGTTACTGCCCCAAGTGTGGAAGTACCAATGTTACACTTGCAGAGATTTTTGGCCAAGCTGGCTACTGGTATCGTTGTCTTAAATGTTATTATCGAGGGCATTCTTTTCCTGAGAAAGTAGAAAGGGGTGCTAACAAGAAAACCAAAAGAAAAGCATTTTAAACCAGGAAATACAAGATAAAATCAATGGATCCTGGAAATATTGAAAGGATGACAGCTGTTTCTTTATTGCTTATTGGACTTACTCTACTATTTTTCGGATTGAGCCTTTCAGGTTTATTTCAATTCCCATTCTTTGGTATGCTTGTTGTTGTTACAGGTATTATTTCATTAATAACTGCAATTCTTCTCTTTTCTGACAGCGGGAAGCAGGTTTAATTGAAGCTTTTTATCTGATGTAGTTAGTTAAAATTAAATCGGGCTCGTAGCTCAGTCTGGTAGCTATATGAAAAATATAACCGAAAGCACTCGCCTCTTAGTAGGGAGAAACTGCGTTTTCTCCCCTATAACCCCTCTTCCTTTGAGGGCAAGAGAATGAGATTAACCTAATGGAAAAGAGGATAGAAGGAGAAAAACCGAAGGTTTGTCTCCTCTCTAGCGAGGAGTCGTGGGTTCAAATCCCATCGGGCCCATATTAAAAAGAATTTTTGACGCTCTTAATTTGATGTTAAATGATCTTCAGAGCGATATCATCTATAAAATTAGGAACTGAAAGTGTCTGAGATCCAGCGTTGACATTTTGGCTTCCTAGAACAATACCAGTTTTTGGTGATGTCCAAGTTGCGACTCCAGAAGACTGCGGAGAAACAGTTATAGTCAAGCCGGATGTTGTCTCACCCAAATTTCCATAGGCAAACAAATACGCACCAAGTTTGGAAGGCGACGTCAAAGCATAAGAGCGGACAATATTGTTGTTGGACACCGTGACATGAACTGTATTCATCTGAGGATTGTCTGTTGCTATGAGATAATCTCGGAAAATTCTTGCGTATCTTTGCGATTCAAAACCAATATAATAATTATTCTGACCGGACTTACTTCCACTGCTGCCCCAATATATAATTCCAGCTTCATTGAAATAATTTATCCAGATAGAAGTTCGAAACTGTCTTGGACTTGTTGGAAACCATTTTGGGGAACCAAAATTGACACCCCATTCACCAAAAATTACTGGCTTGCCACTTTTTTTGGCTGTCAAAATCCTCCCAACTATATATGTATCGACTGAAGAATCCGACAAATCTTGATAATGATGAGGGGTGATAAAATCAGTAATCGGTAAATTTGAGTATGCTCCCATCCCGTCATCAACACTTTCCCACTGGGCAATAGGATGTTTATACGGATCTATGAATTTTAGATAACTAGCGACACCGTTAATCCAGTTATCCGTTGCATATTCTTCATTTGCCAATTCCCAAAAGTCAACATAGGCACCATACCTGTCGGACATGTATTTGACATAACGATTAGTAGCAGCGAGTTCTGCTGCATTCGGATTTGGCCATGGCGGCCGATTGAATTTGGCCCAACGGTTATTGCCGAACAAAGTATAGTGGACGCGTACTCCATTTTGTCGTGCAAGGCTTAATATCAAATCAGCATTCTTACTCTTGGAAACATTATATGTATTCCCATTAATTGTGATAGAGTCCCATAGAACAGGAATACAGTCCCCACCACTAAATCGGAAGACAGTGAATCCAGCTCCACCAAACGCAGAAAAAAATTGGGTGGCATTTGTCTTAGGCGTACCACCATGACCCGGATTTGGCGAGGTACCATAAGATTCATCAATTCCCATCCCATATTCTTCGTTACCGTTAATATCCTCAGGAACACATCCATCGAGACCGTATGGATAAAAGGGAGTTCCATCATCATTAATCCACCGGAATGGATTGTTAGGATTTTTCTTGACCCAACCAGAGCGAGTCGCCGTTGTGACTATTAATGTACCATTGGAAGACGCTGATGCATTGCCATCACTAATTGTCGCAAACCACTTCCAATTTCCTGTTTGGTTCGGAGAGAATCGCGTCTTCCAGATATTCGTATCGTAGAAAAAGCCGCCGATTGCTATTGTTTGACCAGATGGCGACTTCAATGTCATTGTCAACGTGACTTGTTCCCACGGATTACTATATCCACCGCTGTTTCTGGAAAAATTCTTTTCCCATATGTCATATTTTGCGACGATATCCGTTGCTGACTCCGTCGTAATGGGCGGTGTTTCAACCGTTTCTTGCAATTTACTTTGATTAAATATAATAAAAATTAGCGCTACCAAAACAACTCCGAGTACTATAGAATATCTAACTATCTTGAATTGCCTTTTCATTGACATTATATATGGATTTTATTTCATATAAAATTAATTACCTTTACATCTACCAGTTTTTAACTAATTTTCCTTAATCCCCACAGATGCCGCACTCTGATGGTGAATTTGAGCAAGAAGTCTTGTATTGCTCACAGCACTGCTCGAGTGTTGTTCCGAGGTTTTCATTGCCTGAGCACAGTTCGCAGAAGCCATCGCATGTCACGTCTTCGGATGTTGCGCAACATAATTTGTAGAGGCATGTAAATTTGCCAATATCAGGGCTATTGAGCACCTTGCATGCCGTGTAAAAATCATTGAAATCTTTCTGGTAAGTCACTCGCCAATTACATTGCTGTTTCTTGTAAGCATCACATTTGCTGAAAAATATTTGGTTTGCTTGAGCCTTCGTGAATTCTCCACTTGACTGTGAAAGGAAAAAGGTCGAGAAAACAACGAGAAAAAGTGCCAGCAACCCAACAATCACTATCATGCGCATTGGCAGTTCAAGGCCTTTCATAACAAATCCCTTTTCTTAGAAAGAAAAGGTCTTTGTATTCTCAAAGAACCTTACGGTTCTTTGGAATCCCAGAAAACTATGTTTTCTCAGGATTTCCCAAAAGAACTATCAAAGATCTTCTCTCCCTACATTTTTTTGATCTCTTCCCTTAGTTATATTCCCAGCCTGTCAAGTATGGCGTTTCTTTTTACCCAGATGACTACGACAGCTGTGATAATTATTGCAATGATAAGAGCAGAGAACAGCGGATTACCTTCTTCTTTAGGTTTTGGAGTTATGGGACAAGGCTCATCAAGTTCTACAGCACTCTTGCTTATTTTGAATAATCGTGCATCTGACGTAGCGCTGGCGTCTCTGCTGTCTTTTGCGAAAATATAATATTCCTGCAACCCACTGCTGATAGTCGAGTAGGTACATGTAAATTCGCTGCCGCTTGCCAAGAGTCTGCATAAAATGTTCCTGCATTCTAGATCAGGACAAACGAATGCATCGCTTATTGCATCACCATTCGGATCTGTTAATGTTGTATAGAATCTCACGCTCTGTCCTTCATCCACTTCAGCAGGTTCATTTCTCACGCTTCTTATTTGTGGAGGGCGGTTGGCTATATCACTAATTATTGTAGTGAATAGAGCAGACTTCTTTTGGCTAGTTTTCTGGCTTTCTATAGAAATATTTAATGTATTTACATTGCCAGGCTGTCTTTCAACAGGAGTGACTTTGAGAATAATATCTGCGCTAGCATTAGGCAACAGTTCTACAGTATTCTTTGCAACATTATCTATGATTATTACAGCATTTCCAGATTCGATGCGGAATGTAAATGTGTCAGATTCATCTCCTGTGTTGCGCAGTATACCTGAGTAATCAATTGCAGTGCCGGGGTTTGCTGTTCCGCTGGCGCGTATTGGATCAAATTGCATAACTGTTTTGAATACACTCTCTCCTGTAAGAGGGTCTTGTATATATCCTGGCGCTGTGCAATCGCTCCATGTACACGAAGAAGTGCAACGTTGTACACATGTAACAATACTACCATCTTTATCTATTTGTTGTGTTTGTGTTTCGCCGTCACTGCACTGTGCATCGCATTTATCTTTTACACAGGAAAATGTCATTTGCTGTGCCTGGCAAGTGCACGATGAAGAGCATAAGCCAGTAGTTGGTCTTGTGCCATATTTTTTGTCTTTGCATTCAAAACCTGTTTGTGTGCATTGCTCGCCTCTATAAGCAGGATCACACGTTTCAGTACGGTCTAAAAATCCATCACCACATCCTGGCGCTCGAACAACAACAGATTTTGCCTTTGGCTCAATGGCGATACATGCAGGACTATCAAAAACAAAACCCGTTACATTGTGCGTGCCACCTTTTGTCGGGCATTTGAAACCAGTAACGCCCTGCTGACTTCCTATCTTAGTACAACTCTCTCCGTTTATATTGCAACCGATACAATTGGCGTCCCTGTTAGCAGTGACGCTGCATATGACGCTGTTGCTTATGATCTCAGCGCGCACGCTTGATACATAAATGTCTTTTGAATACACATCAAAGAATGCTGGTTCTGTTTCGTCATGAATCTCTGAAGAGCAATCAGACTGCAGAGAGCCAATAATCCTGCACTGGAATTGCCATCTTCCTTCAGAGCTCGCATTACTGCGTACTGCAAAGTTGCGCTGCTCTCCTGCTTTTATTGGCGTGCATGCACCTCTTGCTTTGGTTAATGTCTGCTCTGGGTTTGTGAAATCGCATTCTGCATAGCCATAATAATCAATATTTCCTGTGTTGCGTGTTTGCACAACTGCGTCTATGAAAGTGCCGAGCTCGACGCTTCGTGAGATGGTTACATTGTCTATTTGCAGTGCCCCTGAAAGACTTCTTCTGCAATAATTGTTAAACATACTGCTTGCAAAATTCTTTGTTATTGTAAGCTGTCTTCTGGCTTGTGTAGTATTCTTTTTGCCTGGAAAGTCTATGACAGCATCAAGATTATTTCCAAAAGTTGTAAGGTTTCTGATTATAGTGCCTAGTGCATCAGCACATGCAAGGAATTGGCCGCGCTCTTCAGTGCTTGAAGCAATTCTTATCCTTTCATCAAGAACATCCTTGCCTTTTTCAAAATTTATTCTCGACTCGGTTATGTTTTCACGTGTTTGTATGAGTTCTGGTAGATTTACAAACGGACAGGCATAACTGTAATTTGCAGACCTAATAATACCAGACGCTGTTTGTGCTGCAAGATAATATACACTTTTGCTGTCCACGCACCTAATTTGACAGGCTGTTTTTCTTATATCACCACATAAGCATGGCCTGCCAACGCCACAATCATTTACCTGAAAACCTTCAACGCAGTCAGCTGTTGTAGCGTTGCGTGAGCAGACGTAGTAACCGGTGAATGGCTGCGTGAGTGTAGCGTTGAAATCAACGCCATAGTCAATCTCTATTTCACATCGTCTGTTAGCTGTACAGCGGAAAGGCGAAGTAGGGCAATCACTGCTGCATGTTGTCTCCTCACCAACTTGGCATACGTTGTCACCACACAATGTTATCGTATACGTTAGGAAGAACGGTATGTCAGCTGTCTGCGATTTGACTGAAAGCACTATCGGGTTTGCGCCCTCGCTTGCTGTGATGTTAGGAACAACTGTAAGGGTGGCTGTTGCTGTCTGGTCTGCATTAACTATTATAGTTGGATCGCTCAGTGACGCTCTCCATCCGAAAGGCGTTAACGCTGAAAGCACAAAAAGGGTTGGCGGAAATCCGATAAGATCTTTGTTCCTTATGACTATCTCAAATATCTGCGTCCTTCCAGGCGGGCCTGTTGTCCGGAGTGGAGTGACAGAAATATCAGGGAAGTTTCCAGGAAGTATCTCATATTGCGCTGTTGCAATGCCTATTACCCTGAATCTCGGTTCGAACATACCAAGACTAATATTGAATAGTCCTGTTGTGTTCTGTACAAGGAATGTTGCCGTTGTTCCGTTGTTTAGTCTTACTGTTTGTGTGACAAAAGTGAGATTGACTTTAGGCGTCACAACCATGTTGAATTTTCTTGTCTCTCCTGCACGCAATGCTATTTGCGTAGGTACAACGATCCTCCAGCCTGGTGGGCCAACAACACTTAGAGTGAAAGTCATGTCAAGGCTGTTAGGATTTCTTGCAGTTACCTCATAAGTTTTTTCTTCAGGCGCAGGAACGCTGATCTTTGGCGGTGTAATATTCAACTCAATGTTCCTTTTCAGGAATGTAGCAAAAAGTAGGATTACTGTCGGGTTTGTTTTTTGATTGGTTTTTCAATTTTGATTGACATTGCACTGTTTTACTGTTGGTCCTCCAATACCTTCCTCGCATGTATTTTGGCATGTTACAGGCGTGCCGTCAGGACAAACAGCTGTTGTAAGACCCGTAGGTTTGCAATTGGAAAAAGTCGTTTCCGTTCTGCCTGAAGCATCTATGCATGTTTGTGTGTCGCATATCTCTGCAGTGCCGCGGCAGCTAGTGCCCGGGAAGCATGCTCCTTGTGCAAAAACGATTGGCATCGTGAAAGCGAATGTCATCACTATAGCGATAGATATCAGTAAAGATTTCGCAATAAAATCATACGCCATCTTTCTTTTTTTGTCTGCAGTCATTTTCTCTCGCCGATATGGAATCTTTAAGTAGTTTGAAAATAGTTTGTTATTATGATCACTAAAAAGAAAGCTACGGACCCTGTTGACCTTGCTGATAAGATCAAAGGCAAGATGTCTACAAGAGTCTTGACTAGGTACAAGAGTCTCAAAAAGTCTATTCAAAAAATTCGGGCATGACAATTTTGATTTCATTTAAGCTGTTCCTCCTCAAAATTCCATTTATTATATCTTCATTGTTTTTCAGGTGCTTGCGGTTAAAGGTAACCAGATAATCTAATTTTTCAGCAGAAGCTGCCAAGACAAGAAACGCGTCTTCGTCCTTAACCCCAGTCGACATCATTTCTGTCACTAGTCTTTCAAATTCCGACCAAGCATTTACATATTCTATTACCTTTGATTCTTCTACAAACATATCCGTGAAAGTAGCATAGAATTCTATAATTTTGGACTTTAATTTTGTGTCTTTCCATTCTGAAATCATTTCCAGCATGACAAGCGGGCTTACTACAAAAAATTCTCTTTTCATCACTTTATCTAAAAATTTCATGGCTTTTTCTTTCCTCTCGTCTCTTTTGTACCATTTCCCCACAACTATCACATCCAAATCAATCAACACCTTCTTTTTCATTTTCTGTTCCCCTTACGGCGTTCTTGCTGTTGTTGTCACAGTTGCTGTAGGGCCTTCTGTTGTGACGACTGCTATGAATACGGCTTCAGTGTAAGGCGCTGTGAATGTGTAACTGAATGCTCCGTTTGCATCTGTGGTCACTGTCGCCACATTCAGCACGCGGCCTTCCTGAGTCTTGATCTGTATGCTGACATCCTTCTCCTCGAAGCCGCCGCATGACTGCTCGCCGCATTTGAATGTTTTTTCCACTGATGCCACAGGATAACCCGGGCATACAGGTGATGCGGCTACAGGCGTCCTGCCAATATTCCTACCGCAAATATTGTAGCACCCGCCTGTCGGCAATGGGGTGCTCTGCGCGAACATACTTGCACCTAATTGAGCGCCTATGAGGCCTGCTATTCTAAGACCGGATTCAGTGGTGCTACTGGTTGAGCTTGTTTTCGGTTTGCATGTTATAATCGGACAGTTGTTTCCATTAATATTTTTGATTTCTTGACTAGGAACAGTGCCAGCAGGGCATACTTGCTGGACAGGACAAGGTCCGGATTGTCCTGTATCGCCCAGGCTGAAATCACGTGGATTAAGAACATCAGATTGTCCTGTATCGCCCAGGCTGAAATCACGTGGATTAAGAACATCTTCCACCGCATAAGCCAGAGGAAATTCAGCGCTGCCGAAAGGAGATGCAACAAATGTGCCTGATTCACTTTGTGTCGGGAAATCTCCCAGACTTGCAGGTGGTTGATTAGTTTGTGGTTGATAAGTCGCTTGACTTCTGTCTATAAACAATTCAATATTTTGATCAGTACCTAAAATATTACCTGATCTTTGTGATATCCAATTTCCATTAACAGCTCTCTCATAAACTTCACCATCATTAAATACAATTCTGTCGCCAGTTTTGAAACTTGCTTCGGGAGTTCGAGCACCTGCTACTCCTGCAATTGTTTCACTAATAGCATTAGCAACAAGCGTCTGATCACTTAGATCTTTTCCAGCAAGCTTTTGCCTGAGTATTTCTTTTGCTCTACTTGGAATTGTTGCTGAGAAAAATAACGACTGTCGGTTTTGGGGCAGTAGGGAAATAAAGTATTTAATATCGTGAATAAAACCAATGTCAACCATACGATCCACTTCGTCCAAAACAACATTATGAAATTGTGATAGATCCAAGCTGTTTCCCCGGATTAAATCTTTCAATCTTCCTGGCGTACCGATAACAAAATGTGGATTTCTTCTTAACTCATTTTTTTGCATACCAAGCCCTACTCCACCAATGCATAAAACA
>CAYJVV010000013.1:0-9254 GCA_964373755.1 uncultured archaeon
AACATCTTTTGCAATTGCCCCGGGAATACACATTCTGCTGTTTTTTTTCTGCAACTGCCTCCCGACGGACGGATTCCGCTATTTTTTTTCTGCAACTGCTTCAAGCCGGACACATTTCGCAGTATTTTTTCTGCAACGGCTTCAGTGAGCGTCGGCGCCCCACCACTTATTGAAGGATTTGTTACTGGCGTGTCTTTGAAATTTGCAGCCACATTCAAAGAATCTATGAAATTGTCATCCAGGTAGAAATATATCTTGGATTCCAAATATCTCTCCCCCACACCTGGATCCACAATCGTCCTCATGTTCTTCGCGACCCAGTAGAATCTGTTAGCAGCTTCATTTGTTATCTGGACTTGGAAAAACCATCTGTAAAAGTTACCCACGTTTTCTACACCGGATCGCTGAGGGTCAAAAAAAACTATTTTTACATCATTGCCTGTAAAAACAGTAGCAGTGAGATTTATAGAGTTAGTGCTTATACTTCCTATAGAAAATTTTATCCCGTCGAGCTCAAACGTTTCGTTAACCTTTTGTCCATCAACAAGAAGCGAGCTGTCTTGGATCCTTAATGGATATTTTCTGCTAAGGTCCAACTGGCCTTCAGAAAAACGCAAAATTAATGGCATCTTTGCTTCGAATTTTCCCTCGCTTTCTATAAGACCCCTGAGCTCTGTTTCATCTCCGCCCGCAATGCTTATTTCTACAAATCCTTCACCTTGATAGTAAACAGGTCTGAAAACAGTTTCCCGGAGGCCGTAAATGTTTATCCTTGTCTGAAGTGTTGATATTATTTGCTGAATAGTATCGGGATCTGAATTTTCAGGTTTAATGGTTGCGCTTATGCCGCCTTTCAAGTCAAGGCCGAACCTGATATTAGACGCGGAAGGTTTCTCCCCTATTATGCCCAATGTTCCGTTAGCTCTTACAAATTTAGCTCCTTTATTCGTCTCAAACTTCACAAGATCAAAAAATTCTCTTTGCAAATCTTCAGGCACTACATCCTTATCATTTATCTTGTAAATTATTTCACCTTTCATTATCTTATCCGCTAAAGGTGAGTAGTCTTGCACAGAAGTTACAATCACCCCTTTCGGGTTCAGGTTTGGCGAGATGAATACTATCGATAAGATAACAAAAACTAGCCATATTATTATTCTTTTATTTTTCAACATGCTTTTCATTTTCTTTCCATCCAGAACTTCAGTAAACCAGCATTTGTAAACCAAGTAGTCGGCATATCCACAACCAAACCTATGATAAGAACGCTTGCAATCTCTTGCAGTACAACAGAGCCGGAGACGAAGTAAAGAGCTAGAAGAGCAGCAATTGCAGTAAACGTGAGAGTAAGACCAGTTTTTACTGCTCTTTTTATACCTTCTGTAATTTTTTGCCTGTCACCTTTCAGCAGCTCTGTTGTCAGAAGAATATCAGTATCGACAGAATAACCTATGATGGCAAGAACAGCTCCAAGAACAGGCAAAGAAAACTTAATTCCGATAACGTTGATTAGCGCTAGTGTGATTATGATGTCTGTAGTCGCGGCCAAGATTACGGCAGCAGATGGCACGAAAGAACGGAAAAGCAAAAAGACGACAATCGACATCAGCACAAAAGCCATGATCACAGCTATTTGCGCCTGTTGAAAGAAGATTTCGGCAACAGACGGTCCTACAAATTTAACACTAGGTTCGCCATCAAAAACAGCTAGGTTTCTCAAATTATCCAATACTTCTGTTTCGTTTTTATCAGATGGTATCTCTACTGTAAGAGTTTTTCGCGCGCCGGAACTGAGCCTTACGCTAGCATAGGGAATAGCAGACTTAATTTCGTTAACATCGGCGTTCGTTACAGGCACTGTTATTATTTTACCGCCCGCGAGCTCAGTACCCCGCTCAATGAAATATCCTGTAGATAAATAGTTCTGCAAAAGGATACCTACAGCTATCACGAGGAAAGCTATCGGTAACCACATCAAAAATTTCAAATATTTTTCATAAATTTGCCACACCATAAATAACCTTTATAACTTTCCCGTCTATCTTTAAAAACATGATAAAAATGTACGATGTCATAATTGTAGGTGGAGGTGTCGGCGGGCTTTTCCTTGCAAGCAGACTTGAAGGACTGGATGTGCTTATTCTGGAGAGAAACAAAAAGATTACACTCCGAGACTCCGGAATAGTTTCAAATCAATTCAAGCAATTTTTCAAAGAGTCCAAACTGATTAAAAACAGGATAAATACAATGGAACTGTTTTCGCAAAAAGAATCTATAATCCTAAACACAAGCAAGCCCTTTGCGTATATCCTGAAAAGAGAAGAATTTACAAAACATCTGAGAACACTAGCCAGAAAAAAAGCCAAAATAAAGTATGAAACTGTCACAGACATAAATTATTCCAAAGACGGCGCAACAGTCAAAACTAATTCCGGCGAGTACAAATGCAAGGTTGTTGTAGGCAGTGACGGCTGCAATTCTATAGTCCGTCAGACTGCTGGGATATCAGGGCCAAAAATAGCCATAGGTATTATGATAATAACGAAAAACAACATTGGAAATAACATAAAAGTTTTTTTCAATAAACACTACTCTTCTGATTTCTTCTCATGGATTATTCCTCAAAACAACGAATATGGAATTATTTCTGGTATCAGACCAAAGGAATACTTAGATTTCTTCCAGCAAAAAGAAAAACTCGGAACTGGCAAACTCTATTCTTATCCAATTCCAGTAGGCTTTACAAGGTCAGTTCATAACAACATGATATTAATTGGCGATTCATGCGGCCAAGTGAAGCCGCTCACAGGCGGTGGAATAATGTTCTCGCTGAGGGCGGCTCTGTACGCAAGCACAACAATTTCCAAGGCATTTAAAGAAAACAAATTTCACGAAAATGTCTTAAGAGAGTATCAAACAGCTTGGAGAAAAGATTTTGGAGTTGAGATAAGGAAGCAGCTTATATTTAGAAATCTATACCGCTGGCTTTCAAATACACAAATAGATTCGATGTTCAAAGATTTCAAAAGTACTCTTGAAAAGCTAGACTATTTTGATTATGACAAATTCAGCACGGCGTGGATAAAAATGCCCAAATCAAAACTTCTAAAAACAGCAATAGTGCAGACAAAAGATTTGCTCCAGTCAAATGTTATTTGAATATTTGCTTCAAATCAAATCGCCTGCCAAGATAAACAAACGATAACAGACCAAGAAATGCTACATACCATATAGACAGGAGCCTTGCAAGCAATACGCCAGAAACAGCTAGAGGACCTGTAACTCCTTGACTGTTCAAGATGAAAAGCAAGGAAATCTCCATAGAACCAATGCCTCCAGGCAAAAAGCTTATTATACCAACAAGTGTGGCCAAAGCTATGAGCCCTGCAAACAGAAGCGGATCAACAGTGATTCCAACAGCCCTGAAAGCAAAATAAAATACAAAACCATCAAGCATCCATGCAGCGAACGTTAGGAGAAAAGATACTAATAATTTTCGATTAACTATTTTTTGCTTGTAAAAGTTTTCAAGAAAATTATCATCTATTCTGTCGACAAATGGAACCTTTCGGAAAAAATGTAATATCTTGCTTGCAAGGTACTTTCTTCTTAAGATTAAAAAAAGAACCACAACAAGAATCAGAAAAATGGCAATACTCAGCAGGCTTAGGACAAGAAACCTTCCGGAAACAGCTAAAATCTGTAGCGCCGAAAACGCAAGTAAACGAAGGATAAGAACGTCTAGTATACGTTCCCATATTATTGACTTGAGACTTTCTGACACGCTTATCCCCGTTTTCATTTTGAGCAAAATAGCTTTTGCAGGTTCAGCGGCTTTTCCAGGTGAGAAGTTACTTATAGTAACGCCTAAAAGTTGTACCGGTACGACATCAGAAAATTTTGCTCCTGGTAATAAAACAGCCCATTTGCAACATCTAATTAAAATTGCAGCGCTTGATAGCACCAATGCAAAAAAATTCATTTTCAAATCGCTTGTAGAAACAATTAATAGAAGCTTCGCCGGATTGGAATAAATAATAATTGCAGCAAGTATTATAAAGCTCAGAGTAATCAAGAAAAGTTTTAATGCAGGTCTTAGCATGAAATAAATCCTATTTAAGCCTTTAAAAGTTTTGAAACTTGAAGCAGACAAGCTGTCCATTTTTATTCTTTTAGACCAAAGCATCTGCAGGCGGATCAAAATGAGATTAAGCGCAATAAAAACTTACTGGCCTCTAATAGCCATATCTTTGATCATCTTATTGGGCGTGTCAGTCAGGATTATGGACTACAAATGGCCCTATCTCAGAAACATAGACTCCTACAACTTTTACAGCGAAATGGAGAATATCGTGCAGAACAACGGAAAGCTATCGACAACAGACGAGCTAAAGCTGGCGCCGTATGGCTCTGGCAGAGGCGGGAACATCTTTGTGTATCTTGGGGCTTATTCTTACATGATTTTCAGTGTTTTCGCACCTACTGTTCAGTTGTGGCAATATTTGATATGGTTCCCTGCCGTATTGGCTTCGTTGATGGCCATACCAATGTATTTTATAGGAAAAATACTTTACGACAGAAAAGCCGGCGTACTTGCAGCATTTTTCATCGTGTTTGACATACCAGTTATTACAAGAACTTTAGGAGGCGATCCTGACAATGACGGTATCGTTCTTTTGATGCCGTTGATACTTCTGACAGCATTCTTGATCGCCTACAAGCACATACAAGCACATGGCTTCAACAAAAAAGCTTTTGTTTACTCATCAATCACAGGCATATTTTTTGCTGCTTGGATATTCAGCTGGGGAGGTTTCTGGTACATGGCGTGGCTCATGACAGGCTTTATAGTTCTAGTTACCATAATGAAGTTGATTTCTTACAAAAATTTCAAAGCAACTTTCAACGAAATGAAAAAATATTTCATAAGTTTATTAGTAATTTTTTCTGTTGCGTTCCTCATAGTTATACCGCAATTTGGATTTCCCTCTTTATTCGATAACATAATTATAGATACTATAAAGGGGCCTTTACAATTCGGCGATATCAAAGCTGAAACAGGTGAATTTCCGAATGTTTATGTATCCGTAGCAGAGCTTCAAGCACCTTCAGGACCACGGGAGATAATACAAAGAACAGGCCCGCCGTTTTTTGTTATGATCGCAGCTTTATTATATCTGCTTTACTCATTTGCAAGAAAAAGGCACCATTCAGACACTATAATTCTTCTTGGTATATGGTTTATAGGGCCTTTTATCGCGACAGTTGTTGCAGTTAGGTTCTCAATACTCTTTTCCGCACCAATAGCAGTTGGATCTGCTATTCTTTTTTCAAAGATAATACGACTGATAACCGGCGAAGACGCTAAGATTGAAGACTAGTGAGTTCATGATAAAAAGACTTAGATATTCAGAAAAACAGGCAAAGAAATGGTACGATAATGTATACTTGCATGGTGGATACAAATCAGCTGCTTCTAATTATGACGAAAAAATGCTGGATCAACTAGGCGTCCCAAAAAATGCAGAAATGAAATTGCTTGATATTGCATGCGGAAATGGATTCCTTTTGCAGACTGCAGAAAACAGAGTTAAGACCTTTGGGATAGATATAAGTGAAAACGCAATAAGAAATGCAAAACAAAGAGCAGGAAAGACAGTGTTTTCGTCTGGTTCGGCAGAAAAACTTCCTTTCGAAGACAATTTTTTTGATTTTGTGACGTGCCTCGGAAGTATGGAACATTTCATAAACGTAGATAACGCATTAATGGAAATAAAACGTGTTCTGATCAAAGGCGGTAAAGCCAATATACATGTACCAAATTCGTTGTACCTTGTACACAAAATTCTTCGAATAGATACACAAGGTCAACCAAATGAAAGGCTCGCTACAGAAGCAGAGTGGAAAGAAATAATAGAAAAACATCTGAAGATAGAAAGAACCTACAAATATAATACGCGACTGTACCTTAACTGGATACCTAAAAGATATTGTTGTCATTTTACATTCATTTGCAAAAAGGTGTAATAGAACATGAGAGTAGAAAAAAGAAAAATAGCATTAGTTACTTTTCTTGCAGTCATTATAGTATATGCAAATGCATTATACTTCAGACCAGCATCAGATATTGCCAAGTATTCAGGCACCGTATTGACAGATAATTGGTGGTCTGCTCTGAACTGGATAAGAAATAACACGGCTGGATGTTCAGTTGTGGCCACATATTGGGATCCGGGGCATTTTATAACAGGCATTGCAAAAAGATCAGTAGTTTTTGACGGGGCAACTCAGGGTGCAACAATAACAATTGAAGAGAACGGGATGAACGTAACTAGATCAAGAATTCAAGATATAGCTGCAACACTTTTCACAGACAATGAGACACAAGCAGTTGACTTACTCAAGGCTTATCGCAAGCCAGGATGCAACGAATTTTATTACATAGCCTCTTCTGATCTACTTGGTAAAAGCCAATGGTGGACATATTTCGCTACGTGGGACCCGGCTGGCGGCAAGGACTGCCCATTTATAAGCTCTGATAAAGGTTACTGCTATGTATATTCAACACTAAGTCTATCCAGGGCAACCCCTTTGCCATCACAAAACGCTATTGTTTATACATATCCAATCAGCCAGAGAAGCGCATTTGTAATTTACGAAATTAACGGCACACTAATACCATATTTCCAACAGAATAACCAACTTGTAACAGTGGAAAGCATTTTCTATTTCACTGAGCAAGGAGGTCAGATAAGAACAACACCTGAGTCCGAGTTGAAAGGTCTTATTTGGATGGACCCTAGCAAGCAAGTAATGGTTTTCATACCGCCTGAACTTGCCAACTCCCTCTTCACCAGGATGTTCCTGTTCAACGGCGCTGGATTGGAAAAGTTCGAATTTGTAAATTCATGGGGCGGTGAAGTCAAGCTATTTAAGGTAAACTTTGAATGATTTTTTTCTTAGTCTAATCTGTAAAATGGCGGTTAGTTTGTATGAAAATATGTATGCTTAGCGAATTATTCTACCCTTATTTGCTCGGCGGAGCTGAAAGACGCTATTACGAAATAGCAAAAAGGCTATCAAAGAAGCACGATATTACTATTTATTCCTTGAGACTTTTTGGCAGAAATGATTTTGAGCATAAAGATGGAATAGAAATCAGACGAGTCGGATTAAAGCACCCAATGAACAAAAGATCTATGTTTCCGTTGCTTAGCTTCTCACCAGCGCTGTTAAAAGCAATATCAAAAGATTTCGATGTTATAGATGCAAATCAGGGTATCGCTTCTTTCGTCGGAGCGTTTAAATCACTTTCTTCAGTCCCACTTGTAGCGACTTTCCATGACATATACTGGAATCAGTGGGGGGAATATTTCAACTTCCCTTTATCTTCTGCCGGGAAATTCATGGAATTTACTTTTTCCAAATTAAAATTTGACAGGATAATAGCTAATTCACCAGAAACAAAGAAAAAACTTGAAAGGCTATCTTTTACACCGCCTATAGACGTTATCGTAAGTGGAGTTGATACGAAGTTTATAGATAATGTAGAGAGTGCAATAAATGAATACTCAATTGTTTATGTAGGAAGGCTAGTAAAGTACAAAAATGTCGACATGCTCCTGAAAGTTGTTGCAAGACTCAAATCACAATTTCCCAAGATTAAAATGAAAATAATAGGTTCAGGCCCTGAAGAAGACAACCTAAAGAACCTGTCAAAAAGCTTGAATATAAATGCCGAATTTCTAGGTTTTGTAAGCGAAAAAGAAAAGATCGCAGCCGTAAAATCATCTTCCATTTACGTGAATCCATCTTTGGTAGAAGGACTTGGTTTAGGACTAATCGAAGCAATGGCTTGTAAAACAACAATAGTTGCAAGGAACTTAGACTGTTATTTTTTCTGCAATAGCGGCAATTCAATGCTTTATACCAATGAAAATGGACTTTATCTTGCACTAAGAAAGCTACTTGAAAATCCTGATTATAGGAAGAAATTAGCCAAACAGGCTTACAAAACTTCACTAAATTATTCATGGGATATAACAGCCAAGAAAGTTGAACAAGTTTACAAAGAAGTGGGTGACTGAAGTGAAAAATTATGCAGAAGTCATCGCCAAAGGCAGCTTTTTCGTTTTTCTAATGTATGCTATAGGAGCCGTATCTGGTTACATATTAAGGATTTACCTGGCGAAAAACCTATCATTAGAAGACTTTGGATTGTTTTACGCTCTTTTGGCTTTTTCAGGTATTTTCATACTATTCAGAGACCTTGGCCTGTCTTCAGCGATGGTCAAATACATAGCAGAGTCCAATGCAAAAAATCTGCATAAAGATTCGAAAACGTATTTCTTGACAGGTTTAGGTATCCAACTTATCATCGGTACAGTTATAATGGCTCCTATAATTTTATTTTCAAACCAAATAGCAGTCGCTTATTTCAAGACACCGGCAGCTTCTTTTCCATTAATTATTGTAGCTATCACATACATCATTAGCATTTTCTTTTCAATACAATACATTTTCCAAGGACTGGGAAAAATAAAGCACTATTCTCTCATAGAACCGATGCGAAATGTTCTAACGCTAGTTTTTGCATTAGTGTTAATATCACTAGGCGTTCTTGGCGTGGCTTTGAGCTACTTATTCGCGGCGATCCTCGGTTTAACAATAGCATATTTAGCACTAATTAAAATCTTCCCGCTCTTTACTCTAAAAGCACAGATATCATTTGATAAAACAAAAAAACTCCTTATTTTCTCTCTGCCTGTATTCTTGGCAGCCGCTGCAGGCACAATTCTTGGCTACGCAGATACAATTTTGATTACATATTTCCGGTCTTTGACTGAAGTCGGACTTTATAATGCCGCAATGCCAACCTCACAACTTCTATGGATAGTAGCTAGCTCAATTACTATAGTCCTTTTACCGGTGTCGGCTGAACTATGGGCAAAAAGAGAAAGGCAATTACTCTCAAAAATAGTTCAAACTTCGGTTAAATTAGCGCTTGTGTCTATTATCCCGTTAATAATAGTACTTGTTTCATTCCCGGAGATTTTTTTACGCTTATTTTTTGGAGAATCTTATGTTGTTGCATCAAGTGCTTTGCAAATACTTGCTGTGAATGCGGCTTTTTTCACCCTTTTTGCAATCTCTTCGGCTGTGCTCCTAGGAATTGGTAAAACAAAGACAAACATGTGCGTGAATTTTTCTATTGCTTCTCTAAATCTTCTTGGGATCTTATTGATTGTAACTAA
>CAYJVV010000013.1:9264-13588 GCA_964373755.1 uncultured archaeon
TTGGTCTTTTGATTTTTTTATTCTTTGACATTGATGGCCGTGTTTTTTTGTTTTGCTTCTCTTATTCTTCTTTGGATCTTTTTGCTTGTACCTACGTTTGGCATTGTTGGCGCAGCTTTTTCTACATTGATTTCATATATAGCAGGCGCGTCTCTTTCACTTTTTTATTTGGAAAAAAATCTTCTTGTTAAGATACCGTCAGTAAACATAGTAAAATCTTTGACGTGCGGAGCCGTAGCAATTCTAATTGTATTTTCTATTAAACAAGTTCTAAATGTCAATCCATGGCTAGAGCTGATACTTTCAGCAAGCATCGGATTTTTGTTCTACATGTTTTTTATCTTCTTTTTCAAAGCCATTGGAAAAGAAGACTTGAAGTTGCTTGGAAAAGTTAAAGTCAAATTACCAAACATACTTTTGCGACTTCTCAACAAACTTGCAAAATAGGAAATACATCAATATTTAAACATACCAACTTTTAACTTTATCGTGAAAAATATATGCGAGCGTTTGTAACAGGTTTAGGTGGATTTATTGGTTCTCATCTAGCAGACTTGCTTTTGGAAAAAAACGTAGAAGTTTATGGAACGGTACATATTAATGGCACACAAACGATTGATCACATTAAAAATACAATAAAAACCTTTAACTGTGATGTAAGTAACAAGAGTGATGTTGAAAAACTTTTACTTTCTATTGAACCGGACTATATTTTTCATCTTGCAGCACAAAGTCTCGTTATTCCTTCTTGGGATGATCCTGAAAAGACATTTAAATCAAATATTTATGGTACATTTAACGTCCTAGAATCTGCGAGGAAGCTCAAAAATGATCCAAAAATATTCGTCGCATGCTCTTCTGCTGAGTATGGCTTGAATTTACCTGAAGAAATTCCAATACATGAAAATAAAGAGTTTAGACCATCTTCTCCATATGCTGTCAGTAAGGTAGCTACAGACATGTTATCTTTTCTGTACTGGCAAACTTACAAAATGAAAATAATAAGAGGAAGATTATTCAATATAACAGGCCCTAGAAAAAAACATGACGCATGCTCAGACTTTGCAAAAATGGTAACTGAAGTAGAAAATGGGCAAAGAAAAGAAATAGGAGTTGGAAATTTAGAGGGTATAAGAGATATAACAGATGTAAGAGACTGCGTACAGGCTTTATGGATACTAATGGAAAAAGCGAAATATGGCGATGCCTACAATATCTGTTCAGGGAACTCTTACAAAATGAAAAATATATTGGACACTCTAATTTCCTTGTCGAAAAGTGATATCAAAGTCGTTCAAAACAAGGAGAAGTTTAGACTTCTGGATGATCCAATATTTGTCGGCGATAATTCCAAACTGAAACAACTGGGATGGGAACCTAAAATACCAATTGAAAAGACACTTTCTGACATACTTGACTACTGGAGAAGCCAGTTAAAGTAAAAATAAAAGCTTTTCCTTTATACCCTTTCTATGAAAGGCATTATACTAGCTGGCGGCAAGGCTACCAGACTTTATCCATTGACAGAAGTCACAAACAAACACCTTTTGCCTGTTTTTGACAAGCCTATGATCTTCTACCCGATAGAAACACTGAAAACAGCCGGCGTAAAGGATATACTTGTCATAACGAGCCCGGAACATGGCGGAGCTATTTTCTCTTTGTTAGGTTCAGGTAAAAAATTCGGAGTTAATTTTACTTATAGGATACAGGACGAACCTTCAGGGATACCAAGTGCCATCAGCCTTGCAGAAGACTTTGTAGGAGATGACAAATTTATCGCAATTAACGGCGATAATATTCTAACACACTCCATTAAGGATTTTGTTGATGATTTCGAAAAAGGACAAGAAGAAGCTATGATACTATTATACAAAGGAACTGTAGAACAAGCAAGAAAGTCTGGAGTTGCTACGCTTGATGGCGATCGTGTTGTGAATTTGGTGGAAAAACCAGAAAATCCACCAAGTACTATGATATCAATAGGCGTGAACATGTATACTTCTTCGGTTTTTGATGTCATTAGAAAATTAACGCCGTCGGCTAGAAAAGAGACGGAAATCACAGATCTCAACGGTTATTTCCTTAAAAAAGGCACTTTGAAAGCAGGTATAATAAACGGTAACTGGCTAGACGCCGGTACAAAAGAAGAGCTGCTTGAAGCTAACATAAAAATGTTCGAATTAAGAAATGGACAGCAACTATGAACTAGTTCTATTCGAACCGAAAAAAGAAATGCATGCAAGTTTGGCAAGATTCAAACCCATATAGAAAATACTTTTTATCCCTATTTTTGTATTTCTGGCCTTCTTTTCTTCCCAGATAACAGGCATTTCCTTTATCTTATACTTATTCTTGCTCGCCCAAAACAAAAATTCTGTATCCCAAAAAACTCCAGACACATTTATGGTTTTTATAATACTTATTCCAACATCTTTTCTGAAACCTTTGAAACCACATTGGAAATCAGTAACTCTTATACCAAGTATAAGACCAGCTATAATTGCATATGCACGCCCAAGAAATAGCCTCAGAAAAGTTCTCTTCGTTTTTGAAGCTGAATGGTATCTTGACCCGACAGCAATATCATAATCTTCCAACACATCGATCATATTCTTAACAGCTGACAAATCAACAGCAAGGTCAACATCCATGAAAAGTATTTTCTCACCTTTTGCTTTCCTCATACCCTCTTCTATTGCCCTACCTTTACCAAGCCTCTTGCTAGAATGAAAGTGCCTCACATGCCTGTTTTCTACACTAAGTTGTTTTGATATTTCTGGAGTCTTATCAGAGCTCTCTTCTATAATTAAAATTTCGTAATCTTTACTAATTTTCTGCATATGTTTAGCAACTTTCAATGTGTTTTCTCTTATGCAACCTTCTTCATTGTAAGCAGGCAGAATTATAGAAATCATCAAATGGAATTATCTCCTAGAAATTTAAAACACATTCTTTGGTCAATCTACGTATTTAAGTCTTAAGAGAAATTTTTATCAATGCGGATTATTGTTACCGGCGGTTGTGGATTTATAGGAACTAATTTTGTAAAAACATTACTACGTGAAGAACCTAAAGCTGAAGTAGTGGTTGTAGACAAATTAACTTACGCTGGCAACATTACTAACATACAAGATCTGAAAAATAGAGTAGAATTTCATAAATGCGATATAGGTAACAAAGAAGAAATTAAAAAAATAGTAAAAGATGCTGATTTCTTAATTAATTTCGCTGCAGAAACACATGTTGACAGGTCTATAGAAAATCCGATGAGCTTCTTGCAATCTAACATATTCGGAATCTACACACTTTTGGAAGCTGCACGAAATTCTAATCTCAAGAGATTTGTCCAAATATCTACAGATGAAGTTTATGGATCAAGAAAAACAGGATCTTTTACAGAAGAAGACATGCTAAAACCCTCCAACCCATATTCAGCTACAAAAGCTGCCGGAGACCATTTGGTCTATTCTTATGTCAATACATACGGCTTGGATGCTATTGTAACAAGATGTACAAATAATTATGGACCTTATCAAAATCCTGAAAAACTTATACCAAAAGCCATCATGAACGCTTTAGCAAACAAACCTATACCGGTATATGCCAGAGGCAAAAACGTTAGAGATTGGATTTATGTTGAAGATCATTGTACAGGCGTATTAACTGCTCTAAAAAAAGGAAAGAAAGGAGAAATTTATAACATTGCAGGAGAAGATGAAAAACCCAACCTAGAAATAGTGAAAATGATCATCGATATACTTGGCAAGAGCCAAAACCTAATGAATTTTGTCGAAGATAGGCCCGGCCATGATTTCAGATATTCAATAGAGTGCAAGAAAATAAAAAAACTAGGATGGAAAAGAAAATACGGATTGAAAGACGGCTTGAAGAAAACAGTCGACTGGTATCAGAAAAATGCCTTCTTATTTAGCGGCGGTATGATAAAATGAAGATCCTTGTAACAGGTGGTTCTGGTTTCATAGGAACTAATACAATCCACAAACTACTACAAACAGGCAACAAAGTAACAATTCTGGATAGTTTGTCTGCACAAACAAACACTAAACCTGCTGATTTTATTCAAGCTGATATAAGATCAAGTGGATTAGATAAAAAGGTAACTGATACTTTTGATGCTTTAATCCACCTGGCCGCCAAATCAGATGCGAGGAACATGAAGGATTTCTCCGCCTTCAAAGAAATAAATGTAGACGGAACATTGAACGTAATGGAATTAGCACGAAAAAAAGATATTAAAAAAGTTATTTTTACATCTACTTCACACGTTTACGGAAACGTAACAAAAAAAGACTTTAGCGAA
>CAYJVV010000014.1:0-12681 GCA_964373755.1 uncultured archaeon
GTGAAGAAAAATGACGGTATAAAAGCATGAAATTTCTTCACGTTCTTGAAATGTTTTGAGACAATATCGGTAAATTTGTTGTAGTAGACGCCTGTTCCTGAGATAATGTCGGTTCTGCCAGACTGGAAAACAGCTATGCCGTCTTTGGCTAGAACTTTCTTGATGCCATCAAAAAGCTCTTTTCTGAATAATGCTTCAGAAGATTCTAAATCCGGCGATAACAGATCTTCTATAACCACGTCAAACTTTTCCTTCGTTTCTATCAGATACTTGAAGGCGTCCATTATTAGCACTTGTGCACGCTTGTCATCAAAGGCTCCTTGGTGCCATTCTGGAAGGTGCTCTTTGCAAATATCCACCAGTTCTCCATCTATGTCTATCATCACTGCTTTCTCAACTGATTTGTGCTTCAAAACTTCGCGCAACGTGGCACCTTCACCGCCGCCAAGAATAAGCACTTTTTTAGGATTGTTGTGATGTAGCATTGCTGGCTGCACAAGGCATTCGTGATATACGTTCTCATCATATTGCGCTGATTGAATATCCTCATCTAAAAATAGTATTTTGCCAAACTGCTTGCTCCTGATTATATCTACTTTCTGGAACTTTGTTTTCTTTTCCACAAGTTTCTTTTCGAAGCTGAAGAAGTGCCAGGCGTCCGTCATTGGCGCCATCGAAAACCATTTCTTCTCATCGACTTGCATCCATTTGTTTTGAATTTTTTCTTTTTTAAGCTTTTCTGGCAACTATAGAAGGAACCCGGCTGGAAAAACTGGGGAAAAGGTAATCGCTTCTTTTGGGGTTGATATCCTCAAAGAACAAAAAGTTCTTTGGGATGCCAGAAAGCGATGCTTTCTGAGCACAGACCTTTTCTTCCAGAAGAAAAGGGATGTATTATGCCAAATTTTAAGTTCGTTATATCGCATGCAGGCAAGTCTTATCAGGCCGAAAAGGATCAGAAGGACTGTCCTGTGCTAGAGAAAAAGATAGGCGATACTTTCCCTGGCAATTTCCTCGGCCTTGATGGATACGACCTTCAAATCACAGGCGGAAGTGACAGGGAAGGATTCCCCATGAGGAATGATATTGAAGGTATCGGAAGAAAAAACATTATCGTGACCAAAGGCATCGGGTTCAAAGCCAAGCAGTCTGGGCTCAGGAAACGGAAACAAATAAGAGGCAATACTATTTCGCTTAATATTTCACAGATCAACTGCAAGGTTGTCAAGCAGGGTGATAAGCCAATCGAAGAGGTTCTTGGCAAAAAAGAAGAAGCCAAACAAGAATGATATTTCTTAATAACACAAATGTAATATGCTTAATTAGGAATGAGGTTTAGAAAGGAGAAAAACCTTAGGTTTTCTCCTTCTGGGGTGATAAATTTCGCAAAAGAACTTTCTGAAGAAAATATGATTCCTGAAGTCAATATAGGTATAGTAGGTCACGTTGATCACGGAAAAACAACGCTCACCCAATCATTGACAGGTAAATGGACCGACACGCACAGCGAAGAAATAAAGCGTGGAATAACAATCCGTCTCGGCTACGCCGATTCCATTTTCTATTTCTGTAGCAAATGCAATTCATATTCTGTCACAAAGAAATGTCCCAAGTGTTTCGAAGACGGCAAGCCTGACAGATGTGTCAGCTTTGTTGACGCACCAGGGCATGAAACCCTAATGGCTACGGTACTTTCAGGCGCTGCCTTGATGGATGGCGCCATACTTGTTATCGCTGCCAACGAGAAGTGTCCGCAACCACAGACATCAGAACATCTTAAAGCTTTAGATATTGTTGGCATAAGGAAGATAATAATCGTTCAGAACAAGATCGATATTGTATCCGAGGAGCAGGCAGTAAAGAATCATGAAGAAATCACAGCATTCATTAAAGGAACTGTTGCTGAGAATGCGCCTATCATACCTATAAGCGCCATAAACAATGCAAACATAGACTTTCTGATCGAAGCGATAAAAAAACATATACCGGTTCCAGAACGGAATGAATCAAAGGAGCCTAAATTCTACATCGTCAGAAGTTTTGACATTAACAAGCCAGGCACGATGATAAAAGATCTTAAAGGTGGTGTAATCGGCGGTTCTCTGACAGAGGGAATTATACGCAAAGGAGACGAAATAGAAATAAGGCCTTATGTGAGAAGCGAGAAGAAGGAAGAGTTTTTAACAACCAAGATAGCTGATATTTACCAGAAAGGTTCAAGGGATACAGCAAGGCCTGGAGGTCTTGTCGCCTTGCAGACAGAACTTGACCCAGCGATAACAAGAGGCGATGGCCTAACAGGCCATATAGCTGGTTTTCCAGATAAACTACCACCAGTTTATGAGGAACTCAACATCACAGTAGACCTCTTTGATTATGTTGTTGGTGTTGAAGGCCAGCAGAAAGTACAGCCTATAAAAACTGGCAACGTTTTGATGCTTACTGTGGCAATAGCGAAGACCGTAGGCGTTGTCACGTCATCTGGAAAGAACAAAGTCTCTGTGAAACTGAAACTTCCTATCTGCGCAAACAAAGGCGATAAGGTTGCAATAGCTTTCCAAGTCAGCGGCCGCTGGCACTTGATTGGCTATGGAGTTATTTCATAAGATTTTGTTAGAAATTCTACCCGCCTATTCTTCCTGCTGAAGCATCAGTTGCCAGGCTTGTTACAGAATCAAGCTGCTGTTTTAGTTCTTCTTCTGTATCACTGCCGTAGCTTATCAGTATCTTGTCCAGATTCCTGATAACATAATTATTAAACCTGTCGTTAGTTTTTTCGTTGACGTAGAACTTTAATGTATTTTCTCCATCGTTGCAAAGTTTATCCTTCTCGTCTAATGTAATGCATGTGGCATTGAATGGATATCCAACTGCATTCATGAAATAGCCTATGGTAATGCCTGTTGCATGCATATGAATTAAAGTACTGTGCGGTTCGTGCACATGTGAATACTGGTTGTGTTTGTCACCTATGAAATAGGTATCGTCGTTAAAGCTCACTTGTTTGCCATTCAAATAAACAGCAAAATCAGCATGTATGTGAGTAGATCCTAATGGTCCTATTTGTACATTATCATTATCTGGCTTGGGCAAGAAAATGACAAATGCAGCTATGCCTAGGATACCAAGAATGGCAGCTCCAAAAACTACTATATTCTTTATTTTTCTTTTCTTGCTGATGCTTGATTGTTCCTGCTGCTTCTTCTCTTCCTTCTCCTTCTTCTTAATTGCTTTCATTTCATGCCTGGACGTGCTGCTATGTTTGTCTGCATTATGCTGATCAAACGCTTGGCCTGTCTCAAAATCCCTATTGCATTGCTCGCATCGCGGCATGATACCACATAAATTATTGGAAGAAATTTTATATACTTCGCTTTTGCATAGTTAAACATGGCTGTAGAGGAAAGTTTGCTGCTTGTAAACGCTATTTTATCTATAATAGCTGTTGCGGTTGCTGTTTACTTGATCCCTAAGCTTCATAGCAACCTTGTCATGGGCTGGAGAATCATGGTTGCTGCCTTAGCTATTTTTTCAGGTGCGCAGATCGCCAGGATCTTGGGCGGTGAAGCAAGCGTTACCTTCATGAATACGCTGTTTATAACAATTTTCATAATCGGCATGTTTATACATCTGATAAAGATCATCCAGCATACAGAGGCAGAAAGAAGAAAATAGCACTTTATACACTCTTCTACCAAAAAATTTCATGGAACGCTTCTGGGAAGTAGACTTCTTCCGAGGCATTGCTATACTCTTGATGATAGTTTCCAACTACGCTTTTGCCTTGCGCTATCTGGATATCTACAGTTTTGATGGCGGATTTCTTTTCTGGTTTCTTTTTCCACGCATAATAGCTGGTACATTCATTTTCATCGCAGGGCTTTCTGCTGCAGTAAGCTATTCAAGGCTCAAAAACAAACAAAAATCCTATAGCAAATACATGTTGCGTGGGCTAAAGATATTCTCTCTTGGAATGCTGATAACCGTTACAACATACTCTCTAGTGCCATCTGCTTTTGTAATTTTTGGTATTCTGCACCTCATTGGTACAGCTATCATACTTTCTCCTTTTTTCATTAAGCTTAGAAGGACGTATCTGCTTTCGCTCGTTTTTGCTGCTTTGATATTTGGAGTTTACTTGCAGAGTTTATCCGTAAACTTCTCTTGGCTGCTATGGCTTGGATTTGTACCAGGGAACTTCACGACCCTTGACTACTTCCCGCTTCTGCCATGGTTTGGAGTCTTCCTGCTAGGCATTTATTTCAGCGGCATTCTGTACAAAAATGGCAGAAGGATGTTTAGAATTCCAAGACAACCTGCCGGATCTAAACTTGTATGTCTACTAGGTAGAAATTCGTTATTAATATACATGCTTCACATACCGCTTTTGATAACAGCTTTGCTGCTTCTTGGCTTCAATCTTTTCTAATCACTTGATGTGCTTGTTGATCAATCCGGTAAATAGATTCATTAGAAGCAGGCTTACCAGGAAAGGATCTTTTCCTAATTGTAATGATTGTACAGCAACAAAAAGCACAGCTGCAGCAATGCCGAAAACGATCATGCCTTTTTTCGTATAAGGCGATGTCTTGGGCTCTATGAGCATAATGGTTGCGAAGAATATTGCTGTCAAATCGATAAGAATCTTGTTAGTTGTAAGGTAAACAAGTGGGAAATAAACAAGAAGGAAAGCTAGACTTGTTCTGAGTCTCCCGAGTTTGAAGACTACAAGGAATCCGAGCAGTGTGAGCAATGAAACAGATATCCACCAGGAAGTGTCTACAGCAAAGATTAATGTGACTGAAAGCATGCCAAGAGCAGCTGGGTTGAATATATTCCTGCCTTTCCATTTTATTATGTGTTTTGAAACAATTGCAATAACAGAAGCAATAACCACAGGAACAAGCGAAGGGAGAACAAGAGCGATTATAAGCCCAGATATCAAGGCTGTTATTGGCCTTACGAAGCTTCTTGTTTTTGCATAATTTATTGCAATATCAACAGCAGCTGCAACTAATGGAGCAACAATAAGCTGCAGCAAGAATGGAATGCTCTTTGTTAGGTAGATAGCTGACAATCCGGAAACAATGAGAAAGATAATTATCAGGTGGTAGACATCGATCCGGTTCCAGCTGTCTCGAATTTCTGACATACTATATAATTTTATTTCCCTGACATTTATTTAAATATCAGGATAGGAAATTATCTTGAAGGCGATATTTATCAACAACCATCGTTTGAAAACGATGGTATGTGATATTACTAAACGATGGTTGTGACCTTGGAAACGAAGTTTCCGAGGCCGCAGAAAGCTTAGGCTTTCTGACGGTACCAGGAAACCACTTGTAATACTGGTGGTTTAATGGTTTCCACCATCTAATTCATGGAAAGCAAAGCTTTCCTGAATTTCTCAAAAGACATAAAGTCTTTTGCAGAAAAGATAGGTGGTATCCTGAGTATGATACAGCATGACGAATTCGGACCTGAAAAGATTGTAGAAGTCTACGATCCCAAGACAAAAATGCATGGCATCCTCGTCATTGACAATACAGCCCTTGGTCCTGGCAAAGGCGGGATAAGGATGACTCCTTCTGTGAGCACGGAAGAGGTTTTCCGTCTTGCACGGACTATGACGTGGAAATGCTCGCTTGCAGAACTGCCGTTTGGCGGGGCAAAATCCGGTATAATCGCCGACCCGAAGAACATGACTAAAGACCAGAAGAAAAATATTGTCCAAGCCTTTTCAAGAGCTTTGAGGCCTCTTTCACCCAGGGAATATATAGCTGCGCCTGATGTGAATACAGCTGAAGAAGAGATGCAGTGGTATTCCGAAGCCAATGGTTCATGGAAATCATGCACAGGCAAACCGGCAAATGTATGCATGAAAATCTTCGGCAAGCCTGGCGAGAAATGCGGCATACCGCATGAATTTGGTTCTACAGGATTTGGCGTTGCGCATGCAACTGCAGTAGCGTGCGATTTTGCAAGTATAGACATTAAAGATGCAACCATAGCTATTGAAGGCTTCGGGAATGTTGGCTCGTTTGCATACAAGCATCTTGAAGAAATGGGAGCAAGAGTAGTTGCTGTAAGCGACAGCAAAGGCGCTGTCTATGATGGAGACGGCCTGGACTTCAAGAAGATGAGCGAAGTGAAAGAAAAGACAGGAAGCGTTGTAAATTACAAGACAGGGACTGCTATGAAGGGCCCCGAGCTGTTTGAGCTCGTAGTCGATGTGATAATTCCGGCTGCACTTCCAGACGTAATAAATAGCAAAAATGTCGATAGAGTCAAGGCAAAGGTGATTGTTGAAGGTGCAAACATACCTATGGTGCCTGAGATTGAAACAGTATTGTACAAGAAAGGCGTTCTTGTGCTGCCTGATTTTACTGCTAACGCCGGTGGTGTAATAAGCAGTTATGCAGAGTACAGAGGGTACAATCCGCATAGGATGTTCTATATGGTCGAGAAAAAGATAAGAGAGAATACGAAGAAGGTTCTTGACTACTCAAAGAAAAAAAGTATAGAGCCTAGAAAAGCGGCCATGGAAATTGCTGTTGAGCGTGTAAGAAAGGCCATGGATAAATAACTTCGGGCTTTAGTCCGAAGTATTTTCGTATGAATTTAGAAGTAATATGAACGACCTGAAGGTAGTAGTATTAAACTTAAATTCATAGCGATAAAAGAGAAAGATAGTTTTTAATAAGACTTGTCAGATAAGAATATTGGAGGTTTTGATATGGCGAAGAGAAAAATGAAAAGCAGGAAGTCTTCTATGAAAAGATCTACGAAGAGTTCTATGAAATGTAGCTGCGGCTCTGGAAAGATGGCAAAAGATTGTTGCGAGTGTTAAAAATTTATCCAATTCTAGAAAACATTTTAGATTTTATTTTCTAGTAATACACCGCTTCGTTGCCTCTTGAGCAACAGCAAGTGCTATTTTCTCTACGTATCCTTTTTCCCATGTCAAAGGCAGTATCTTCTCTACAGTGGGTTTTATAGAATCAGCCAGTGCTTGTGCAGCAGCCATTTTCATCTCATTGGTTATCCTTACTGCCTTCGCATCAAGCGCGCCGCGAAAAACTCCTGGAAAAGCAAGCACATTATTGATCTGGTTTGGAAAATCGCTTCTACCTGTACCGACGACAGCTGCGCCGGCTTTTTTTGCTATGCCAGGCATTATTTCAGGTGTTGGGTTTGCCATGGCAAAAACAATGGCATTTTTATTCATGGATCTTACCATTTCTTCTGTCAATACGTTGCCAACAGATAATCCTATGAATACGTCAGCGTCTTTTACAGCTTCTGCCAAGCTGCCCCTTTTATTTTCCTTGTTCGTAACTTTTACAATTTCAAGCTTATACTCATTCAAGTCCTTTCTATCAGAACTGATTATGCCTTTGCTATCGCACAACACTATATTGTAAACAGATCTATAGGCACTTTTGTCCATACCTACGCAGCCGAGCATTTTTCCAGTTGCGATGCCTGAAGCTCCAGAACCGTTGATAACAACCTTCAGCCCTTCAAACTTCTTTCCAGCAGCCTTTGCTGCATTTAATATAGCAGCATAAACGACTATTGCAGTAGCATGCTGGTCATCATGCATCACTGGTATGCCCAAGTCCTGCAATTGCTCTTCAATCTGGAAGCATTTCGGCGCAGCTATATCTTCAAGGTTTATACCGCCAAAGACAGGTGCAATATATCTTACAGTCTTAATGATCTCAGCAGGATCTTTTGTATCAAGGCAGATAGGAAATCCATCTACTTCTGCAAGCTCCTTGAAAAGCATTGCTTTGCCTTCCATGACAGGCATCGCTGCTTCAGGTCCGACATCGCCAAGCCCCAGCACAGCAGAGCCATCGGATACAATCGCGACTGTATTCTGCTTTATTGTATAATCCCATACCTTTTGCTTGTCTCGTGCAATCTCCATGCTAACAGCAGCAACTCCAGGTGTGTAAGCGATAGAAAGAGATTCCTTTCCTGTAACCCTCATTTTCGCCCTAATTTCTATCTTGCCTTTCAATCTCTTGTGTTCGCGCAATGCAAGTTCATCAAAATCATTTTTCATACTATGTACACAACTATTATGTATAAATATCTTTCAGAAAGATAGTAAAGTAAAAAAGTGATGGTATGACTGTAACCATATACACAACTACCCACTGCCCTTTCTGCAAGATGGCCAAAGAGTACTTCAACAGAAACAATGTCAAGTACAATGAAAAGAATGTCGAAGAAGACCAGACATCTGCAGATGAGATGATAAAGAAATCCGGTCAGATGGGCGTCCCTGTCATAGACATAGATGGAAAAATCATTGTAGGTTTCGACAAGAAAGCGATAGAAAAGGCTTTGCACAAAGCTTGAAGCCAGATTTTCCTATATTTTTAACAATAAAACATTTCATTCTACTAGAATTGCATGGAAAACTTTACTATTGTCGTTTTTGGTGCTACAGGAGATTTGGCTCAAAAAAAGCTTTTTCCAGCAGTTTATAACTTGATGAAAACTTCTGACGTATCACTGATAGGAGTCGGTAGAAAACAAAAGAGCCCGGAAGAATTTAGGGAAGCTTTCCAGAGTTCTATAACAAGATTCTCAGATGTCAATAATGATTCTGTCAACTATCATATGATGGACTATGATTCTGATGAAAGTTACAAGCAACTAAATGATTTGATGGAAAAGACAAATAAAGAAAACACAATATTCTATTTTGCTATTCCTCCTGATCGGCTTGGAAAAATAGCTTCCAAAATAAAATCAAATGTAAAAAACAGTGGGTGGAAGAGGCTTGTCATAGAAAAGCCTTTTGGCACTGACATGAAATCAGCAGATGAGATAAATAAAACACTTGCAAGATCTTTTACAGAAGATGAAATATTTCGCATAGACCATTATCTTGGCAAATCACTTGTGGATAACATACTTACATTGAGATTCGGGAACGATGTTTTTGAACCATTATGGAACAGGCAGTACATAGACCACGTTCAAATCACAGTAAGCGAGAAAACAGGCATAGAAAACCGTGGTGCTTACTATGATTCAGTAGGTGCCATGAAAGATATGGTTCAAAGTCATCTGTTGCAAATACTTTCATTAATAGCAATGGAAATGCCAGCCAGCCTTGAAGCCAACGACATAAAAGACGAAAAAGTGAAAGTTCTAAGACTTCTCGATTGTCATAAAGTAATTCTTGGCCAATACGATAAAGGAGAAATAGATGGCTTGCCTGTTCAGTCTTACAGGAGTGAAAATAATGTCTCTCCTAAATCCGACACTGAAACATTCTCAGCAATAAAGCTTGGTATAAAGAATAGAAGATGGCGGAATGTTCCATTCTATTTGAGAACAGGCAAAAGGCTGAAAGAGGATTATGCGAAAATATTCATCCAATTCAAGCATTTCTCTGATCTCTTTTCAAACGAGCCTAATTCAATAACAATCAATATCCAACCAAAAGAAAGCATCGCACTTGGATTTAATTTCAAAGGAGATAGATTGCAACCAGCTAAGATGGAATTTGTATCTGAAAACTACAAAGAAGCCTATGAACGGCTACTCAAGGACGTCGTGAAAAATGACCATGCACTGTCCACAAGATGGGATGAAATCAAGCATTCTTGGAGATTCATAGACCTGATAACTGCAACTGCTGTCAGAAATTTTCCGAACTATGAATCGGGCAACATTGGACCAAAAGAAGCAGATGAGATGATAAAAACTGATGGACGGGAATGGCAATGAAAATCTACGACATATCAATGCCTATTAGCAATGAAATGCCTGTGTACAAAAACAAAGAAGAAAAGAAAACACGCATCGAGCAAAAGCAAGTGAATGGTGTTAGAGAATCACGGATCACTATGGATTCTCATGCTGGCACGCATTTTGATGCGCCAAGTCATATGCTTGAAGATGGTCATGGTATAGACAAGCAAAATAAATTTTTCCATCGCGCCATTGTTATTGATTTAACAAAAGAAGACATAATAACCAAAGAAATTATTGAAAAGCATGAAATAATGAAAGGTGATTTTGTCTTGCTGAAGACAAGAAATTCTTTTGAAGATCATTTCAACCCGGATTTTGTTTATCTTGATATAACAGGCGTCAATTATCTTGTAGAAATAGAAGCAAGCGGGGTTGGGATAGATGCGTTGGGCATAGAACGAAATGATCCTGAGCATAAAACGCACAAAATGCTTCTTAGCAATGGTTTGATGATCCTCGAGGGTTTGAGATTAAAAGATGTAAAAGAAGGAAGATACACTCTCATAGCAGCACCTTTGAATATAACAGGTTGTGATGGATCGCCTGTAAGGGCACTGCTTGTAGAAGGATTGGATTTGGTTTGATATGGTAAGAAGATTGATTAAGGAAGATGATAAGAGAAGAAAATGTAATGAAGAGATCTTTGTAAGTTCTTTTGGGGTTTACAAAGACCTTTTCTTTTGAAGAAAAGGGATTTGTTATGGAAATTGGATTTGCAGGTTTAGGAAGAATGGGAAAGAACATGGCAATCAGAGCCCTTCGCGATGGCCACAAAGTTATTGCCTATAATAGATCGCCTGAACCTCGGGAAGAAGTTGCAAAACATGGAGCAATTCCTGTAACAAGCCTGAAAGAATTAGCAGAAAAATTGCAGCATCCAAAAGCGATATGGATAATGATGCCACATACTATAACAGATGATGTCATAAAAGAATTACTACCTCATCTAAAGGAAGGTGACATAATCATCGATGGTGGAAATTCATTCTTCAAGGACTCACAAAGACGTTACAATGAACTGAAGGCAAAAGGAATAAGATTTCTCGATATTGGCACAAGTGGTGGTATAGTTGCTGCAGAAAGAGGATACTGCATGATGGTTGGCGGCGATAAAGATGCCTATGAACACATAGAACCTTTACTGAAATCTCTGGCAATTCTGGATGGATATTTGTATGTGAGCGAAGCAGGCTCCGGTCATTTTGTCAAGATGGTGCATAATGCCATAGAGTACGGAATGATGCAGTCTATTGGCGAGGGATTCAACCTGATGGAGAATGGACCGTACAAAGACTTGGATCTTGCAAGAGTAGCCAAGCTCTGGAATAATGGAAGCATAATCTCATCTTTCTTAGTGGAAATGACACAAAACGCCTTAGAGGAAGACAAGAAACTTGAAAAAATAGAAGGTTTTGTGGAAGACAGTGGCGAAGGCAAGTGGGCAATTCAAACGGCATTGGAACATTCAGTACCTGTCGAAACAATATCACAGGCATTATTCGCGCGCTACAATTCTCGTAAACTCGGCACGTTTGCGCACAAAATACTCGCAGCACAGAGAAACAAGTTCGGCGGCCATGCAGTTAAGGAAGCAGGTAAAGAATAATTATTAGAGCATTTTTTCAACGTATCTAAATTCTTGACCTAGTTCAAACCCTTTTTTCTTAAAGAACTCAAGAGCATTATTATCTGATTTGACTACTGCAAATATGTGATTGCAACCGCTTTCTTTGAACTTTTTTATTGCAGAAATTAACAATTTTTTTCCTATATCTGAACCTCTACATTTTGGTTTTACAGCAATAGCATTTAGGTAACCATCTCTTGTACCTTGCATGTAATATCCAAGGATGAATCCAGCCAATTCGTTTGAGACATAAGCAACAAAAACAGCACCATTCCTATCATTGCACCATCGTTGCAATGTCTGTTTACTGTAAAATTGAGATGCATTTGTTCCTGTTCTGAGTTCGGGAATTTGTGATGCTAGTTCTATAACTTTATCAATATCATTTTTTGACATCCTTTTAATTTTTACAGAAATCTTTCGTGGCATGAAACCAATTCCGTATAAAACTTTAAACCTTTATACCACCCTGACAAAATATTATTATGCTTGTTGTAGTAGCTATAGGCGGCAATGCAATTCTAAGCAAGGAAGAAAAGCCGAGTTTTGAAAAACAGTTCAAGAACATGCAGAAGCTTTCAAAAGAGCTTATCAAATTGAGCAATAAGAATAAACTTGTTCTCACCCATGGCAACGGCCCGCAGGTTGGCAACATCTTGATACGGGTAGAAGAAGCGTTGGGAAAAGCTTATCCACTTCCTCTATTTGCATGTGTAGCAGAATCGCAGGGCGAAATAGGTTTCATGATAGAGCAGAGTCTTCAGAATGAGTTCAGGAAACATCACTTGAAACATTCGGTTGTCAGCGTCCTCACACAGGTTGTTGTAGACAGGAAAGATCCGTTTTTCAAGAAACCAACAAAACCCATAGGGCCTTTTTACACAAAGAAGGAAGCTGAAATCCTGAAAAGAAAAGGCTTTGCAGTTTCTAAGGACGTACGTGGTGGTTACAGACGCGTGGTTCCATCTCCAAGGCCTAAGAAAATAGTTGAAGCAGATGTAATAAAAGGGCTTGTCAGCAGTAACGTGACTGTTGTTGCAGCTGGCGGTGGCGGGATTCCTGTTTACGAATCTAAGGGCCTTAAGGGAATTGATGCGGTCATTGACAAAGACTTAGCGAGCTCTTGCCTTGCTTCAAGCATTGGAGCTGATGTACTGCTGATCATAACGGATGTTGCAGGCGTTTTCCTGAATTACAAGAAATCCAGCCAGAAAAAGATCAGCAAAATGAACCTGAAAGATGCAAGAAGATACATGAAAGAAGGGCAG
>CAYJVV010000014.1:12691-13387 GCA_964373755.1 uncultured archaeon
AACGAGCCCGAGCGGTATAATAAATGCAATGAAAAACAAGGAAGGAACGCTTATAACAAGATGATCATATGCAACCCAAAAATGTTATAATTATGGGAGCGGCTGGCAGGGACTTCCACAATTTCAACATGTACTTCCGCAAGAAGAAGTTTTACAGGGTCGTTGCCTTTACTGCGGCACAGATACCTGACATAGCTGGAAGGAAATATCCTGCAAAGCTCGCAGGCAGGCTATATCCAAAAGGAATACTTATCCATGATGAAAAGCATCTGCCGCAACTGATAAAGAAATTCAGCGTCAAGACTGTTTACCTTTCTTACAGCGACCTTGCCCACATAGATGTCATGCACAAGGCTTCTACTGTTCTGGCAAACGGCGCCAGCTTTGTATTGCTCGGCCCGGAAGAAACAACACTGAAATCTTCGAAACCTGTGATAGCCGTATGCGCTGTGCGCACGGGGGCTGGCAAATCGCCGACAACCAGGAAGATAGCGTCAATACTGAAAGAAAAGGATTATCATGTTGTTGTCATAAGGCATCCCATGCCTTATGGAGACTTGAAGAAGCAGGAAGTGCAGAGATTCGAAACATATGAAGACCTGGAGAAGCACGGGTGCACAATAGAAGAGCGTGCGGAGTACGCGCCGCTGATAAAGCGTGGAATTGTTGTTTATGCAGGCGTGGATTATGAAAAGA
>CAYJVV010000015.1:0-4434 GCA_964373755.1 uncultured archaeon
TAAAGCCCCCGGCGAGGATTGAACTCGCGGCCTTTACCTTATGAGGGCAACCTACGAATTTTCATTACTTTATCTTCTTTCCAATTTTAACGCAAGCTGTCTTACCAAGGTAACGCTCTACCAAATGCTCACAAGCCCTTAATATTTACGAAGTCTTTGTTTCTTGGGGTTTACAAAGACCTTCTTTACAAAGAAGGGATTTGTTCTGAGCTACAGAGGCGTAATGACAATGTATTTTTATTAATCAGAGTAACAAATTAAAAAAGGATAAAAATGATCAAATACGAACATGCCAGTGATATTGAAGAGGAGATAAAGAGCATAGCTGAGAAACTTGAGATCAGGCATGATTTTTCACGTATAGTTTGCGTGCGTAGCAGAGGCTCAAAGAGCAGACGCGCGCTTGCAAGATGTCATGCGATGCCGCGCATCATGCAAGCAGCGCTTAACATGAAAGCACACTATATAATTGAAGTTATTTCTGAGAATTTTGACAAGCTTAATAACGAGGAAAAAACTAAGACGCTTATACATGAATTATTGCACATACCAAAAAGTTTTGGTGGCGGATTCAGGCATCATAGTTTTGTGAGCAGGAAGAACGTTGAGCAGATGTACAAGAAACTGCTTAGCTGATTATCTTCTGTAAGTTTCTAAAGTCTCGATCAAAACCCTTTCAGCGGCCTGCGTGTTAGAAGGACAACTACAGCTTCCGGCCATTTCTTCACCAACATGCATAAAGTAGTCACTGGCTGCATCTCTAATTCTTCTTGCTACGGCTCCAATAATTTCTGTTCCATTGAGATAAACTTGTCTACTTGTTATTCTCAATTCTGAAGTGCCGTCAGAAAAAGCAATCTGAAAAGTATTTTCCTTTGGAACTATTGCTGAAGATCGGGCAAATAACTCAGCTATCATTTGCTATTATTTGTGAACCAATCTATATAAAAATTACTTCTTCCCTTTTAATTCACTCTTGGCTTCGGCCTTCATCTTTGGCACGCCTTTTTTTGCTTGACATTTTTCGCACTTGAAGTAAAAAGGCCTTTTCCATTCTGTTTCCTGGTAGCCGTATGCGCCACACTCAGGACAAATGTATTCAGTACGCGCTTTTCCATCAGTTTTTGGCACAAGAACTCTTAGTTTACCTGTCACTTCGCCTTTCTTGTTCTTTATGCTTCTTTGAGTATGATAGAGACATTCTGACGGATTTATGTTGTTCTTCTGAACGTATTCTTGAATTTTTTTCAATTCCATAACAAATCCCTTTTCTTGTAAGAAAATGTCTTTGTATGCCCCAAAAGAACTTACAAAAAATCTTTTCTACTCTACTTCTACTAGAACCATTATTTATATCTTAACTGTTGCTGCAATGAATGCTATCAGGGCTATTATCATTGCAACCTTGCATAATTTTGCGCTATATCTGACAGGAGCTATTACTGTTGAGATAAAACCTATGTCCGCTATTACAACAAAAAACAGATAAAGCTGTCCAAACGTTCCCAGCAAAAACGGTACGAAGCTGAATATCACGGCTACGATCACAAACGCGCTGGCTATCAGTTTCGCTTTCAGCACGCCAACCTTTATTGGTAGTGAGTTTACGTTGTGCTTCTTGTCACCCATGATGTCTTCTATGCTCTTGTATATCTCCCTTCCCATGTTTGAAAGTACAGCAAGCAGCGCCATCATTAAAGAAGGAATATAATTGCCTGCAGCAATACCGCCAAAAACAAAAGTCAGTCCTACAAGCAGACTGACAACAACATGCCCGGCAGCCAGAACTTTCTTCAGTTTCGCTGCGTATGCTACGAGAAGCGCAGCAGCAAAAACAGCAACGCCAAGCGCATTGGTATTAATGAAATAAGATGCTGCAACGCCTAAAGCAAACAATACAATTGCAAAAGCTAATGCAGATTTCTTCGTTACTCTCCCGTTCGGTATTGGCCTTTTGGGCTTGTTCAGCTTGTCGATCTCTGCATCGAAATAGTCATTTATGGCCATGCCGCCAGAACTAATGAGAAATACAGAAAACATTGCAAGCAAAACAGGACTTAAAGGAAAGGTTAGCATGTTTGTATAGCCTATTGGAAAGCCAGCAACTATTGCTCCTGTCCATGTTGCAATAGCAGCCATTACGCCGTTTAGTGGTCTTATCAGGTTCAGATAAGCAAACATGAGAATAATATGTTTTTTTGTTTATAAACCTGCGAATCAAATATTTTAGAGCCAAATGGGAAAGAAAAAGGAGAAAGTGCCAGAACTAGGAGACATTATTGTCTCTTTGCTGTGTTTTGTTGTAGTAATCTTTTTCATTCTGTATTCCCTATCTGGCGCTAAGTTCATAATATCCTGCCTCACGAATATTACGAGCACAGAAAGTTGCCGCTACGACACATTTCAGGCAAACGTGGTTTTCATCCTTGCTGTATTTCTTATTGCCTGGCTCACGTGGCGTTTGAAAAAATCAGGTCTTATCTAAAAGAAATCAATTAAACTACAATAGAAATTTGAAATCGATTTATAAACTTATCTGATAATAAATAAAGCTGGAAAAATAATTGCAGTTTTCTTGTGGTGTTAATATGGAAGTTTCTCCTCCTATGAAACAAATGGGTTACGACCGCGCTATAGTAGTTTTCTCTCCTGAAGGCAGGATGTATCAGGTAGAATATGCACGAAAAGCTGTGGAAAAAGCCACTACAATAGTCGGCATTGTATTTGAAAGTGGAATCATTCTTGTGGCATCAAAAAGCGTGCAGAAGCTTCTTGTGCCTGAAAGCGTTGAGAAAATAGCAAAAATTGACGAGCACATAGGCGCAGGTGCTGCAGGTATACTGGCTGATGCCAGGGTTCTTATTGATTACGCACGTGTAAGAGGGCAAGTGAATAGGATAACATACAATGAACCTATAGAGATTAGTGCACTTGTAAAAGACATTTCTGACAGGAAGCAAAGATTCACACAGCTTGGTGGAATACGACCTTATGGTGTAACGTTGCTTATCGCAGGCATGGACGGCACGCCACATCTTTACGAAACAGATCCATCAGGCACAATTCGTGAGTGGAAAGCACATTCTGTTGGCCGTGGTGCCAAGGATGCAAAAAAACTTTTGATAGAAGAATACAAGGACGGCATTTCAAAAGATAAGGCGCTTGATCTCGCACTCAGAGCATTGAAGGCCGGTGAAAAAAAGCTTGTGGCAAGAGCTGTAGAAATTGGCATCGTTGAAAACGGCAAATTCTATCTTCTCGAAAGACAGCAAGTGCGAGATATACTGAAGACTTATGCGTAAATGTTTTTTCTTAGAGAATTGTTAGCAAAATCTTTGCCTTTTTAAGCTTTCCGAAAATAAAATTATTAGGCAAATAATTTTTAGAGATATTTTGGATATTGCAGTTTGCCGTTACAAAAAAGCCCTTTGGTTACAAGAATTTTCTGCAAAGGACTTCAGAAAAGTCCTTTGAGAAATTCAGGAAAAGCTATCGCTTCCCTGAATTTGTACATTATAAGGGCTGATTACAGGTGAAAGGATGGTTACTGTTGAACAAGCAATTATAGCGAAATATGACAAAGACGGAAGGCATTTCGAAATTCTGGTAGATCCTGGTATAGCTTACGACCTAAAGGATGGCAAGACTGTTTCTCTTTCGCGCATGCTTGCTGTAAACCTTATTTTTACCGATGCAAAAAAAGGCATGAGAGCATCAACAAGCGACATAGAGAAGGCTTTCAGCACGCAGGATGTCGAGAAAATAGGCGAGACAATAGTCAAGCAAGGTGATGTTCAGCTTACAACTGAGTACAGGAGAAAGAAAGTAGAGGAGAAGAAAAAGCAGGTTGCTTCTTTCATAAGCAGATACGCATTGAACCCGCAGACAAGAGTGCCACACCCGCAAGAACGCATACTTTCAGCAATGGAGCAAACACATATTTCTATCGATCCTTTCAAGCCTGCAGAACAACAAGTCGGTGATGTCGTAAAAGCGCTGAAGCAGATAATGCCTATTTCCCTCGAAGAGATTATTCTTGACATCCACATATCTGCACAATATGCAAGCCGTGCTTATAGCATGCTCAAAGATTTGGGCAGCTTGCAAAGCTCAAATTGGGGAAATGATGGTTCCCTTAGCGCAAAGATTCTTGTTCCAGCAGGGCTGAAGGAGAACGCTTACAGGCGATTAGGAGCATTGACAGAAGGAACAGTGCGTATAACAGAAACGAAAAAAGAGTGATGGGGAGGAATTGATATGAACGGGAGAAAACTTGTGATACCTGGTGACTTGCTGGGAAAAGGCCGCGCAGGCCATGGTGCTTATGAGTATGATGACGAGGTGTTCTCAAAGCATGTAGGCCTTGCAGAGGAAAAGAACGGCATGTTCTTCGTTATACCGCTAAGTGGGATATACAATCCGAAACGTGGTGAC
>CAYJVV010000015.1:4444-13100 GCA_964373755.1 uncultured archaeon
TGGTCAGAATAGAAGATGTTATATTCTCAAAGTTGATTGTTGAGATAAACTCGCCTTACCAAGCAGTGTTGCCTTTGAGTGAAGCAACAGAAGATTTCATAGATCTTACAAAAACAGATCTAACGAAATATCTGGACTACAATGACATAGTGTTTGCGGAAATATCTTCGATAACAAAAACAAAAAATGTGCAGCTTTCCATGCTCAACAGGAAATGCAGGAAATTGAAGGGCGGAAGGATAATCAAGGTAACGCCTGCAAAAGTTCCAAGAATCATAGGAAAAGGTGGCTCGATGGTTGAGATGATAAAGAACATGACAGAGACCCAAATAGTTGTCGGCCAGAATGGTCTTGTTTGGGTGAAGGGCGAGAACGAGGACATTGCTGCAGAAGCTGTCATGATTATTGAGGAAAAATCCCATGTGAGCGGCCTCACAAATTACATAAAAGACATGCTTGAAAATCTCATGAAGGACAGAATTCCAGAAAGCGAAAAATTATAAGTGGTGATACAATGGAAGAAAAAATGATAAAAAACGGAATACGTTACGATGGCAGGAAATTTGACCAGCTTCGTCCTATTGAAGCAAAAGTAGGCGTGCTAAAAAACGCAAATGGTTCGGCTCTTTTCAGATTGGGTAAAACGTTTGCAATTGTAGGAGTCTACGGGCCGAAAAAAGTGCACCCAAAACATGAAGAGCAGGCCGAGAAAGCGATACTGAGGACATACTACAAGATGGCACCTTTCTCAACATCGGAACGCTCAAGACCAGGGACAAACAGGAGAAGTATTGAAATATCGAAGGTAACAAGAGAAGCAATATTGCCTGTCATAGTAACGGAAGAATTCCCAAAAACAGCAATAGATGTTTACATAGAAGTCTTGCAAGCAGATGCATCGACGCGTGTAGCAGGCATCAACGCTGCATCGCTGGCGCTAGCAGATGCAGGAGTTCCTATGCTGGATCTTATCGCTTCATGCTCTGCCGGAAAGATTGAAAATGAAGTGGTACTTGATATAGCAGGAAAAGAAGATACAGAAGGCGAACTTGACCTGCCTGTTGCGTATTGCCACAGGACAAAACAAATAACGCTCTTGCAGATGGACGGCATAACAAATGCGGATGAGATGAAGGAAATAATAAAACTCGCTGTCAAAGGATGCGGTATTGTTTACGAGGAACAAAAGAAAGCTTTAAGGAAAAAATACCACTATGAGGAACCACAAGGAGAAAGTGATATGAATGATTGAGATAGATACTTCGCTTATCCAAAACATGGCTGAAAGCGACAAAAGAATAGATTCCAGAAAATTCTCACAGTACCGCGACATATCAATAGAGACAAACGTCGTAACAAGCGCTGAAGGTTCTGCACGCGTGCGCATTGGCAATACAGAAGTGCTAGCCGGCATCAAGATGAATACAGGAGAGCCTTTCAATGACACGCCCGATGAAGGAGTGCTCATAGTGGCGGTAGAACTTGTTCCTCTGGCTTCGCCTGAATTTGAGCCAGGTCCGCCAGGCGAAGAAGCAATAGAACTTTCCAGGGTTGTTGATAGAGCCATCCGCGAGTCAAAATGTGTAGACTTCAGCAAGCTCTGCATCAAAAAAGGTGAAAAGGTATGGATGGTTTTCGTCGACATAGATGTTCTTAACGATGATGGGAACCTATTTGACGCCTGCGGGATTGCAGCGATTACAGCACTACTTAGCTCAAAGATTCCTGAACTAGACTCTGAAGAGAAAATAATCTACGGCAAAACAGGCTCTGAAAAAATACCAATAGAAGGTATTCCCTTGTCTACAACCATAGCAAAGATAAACGGCAAACTAATGGTAGATCCGAATTCTGCGGAGATCCACGCCATGGATGCCCGGTTAACCATTGGGACAGCAGATAAAGACGGGAAAATAGTTCTCTGTTCCATGCAAAAAGGCGGCGAAATAGGCATAACTTTGGAAGATCTTGATGCAGCACTAGAGCTTGCAATAGAAAAAAGCAACGAGATCAGGGAACTCATCAAGGAAACTGTCTGAATTCTTGCTTTTTATTTAATTTTTATTGTTTCGTATAGTATTCTCCGCTTCTAAAATATTCATTAAGATCTAATTTTAAAACATTGATCTTATTCTTAAGCTTTGCTGATGAATTTCACGTATGTTACAATCTGCATTTGATGGTCTTTCTGCGGAAATCAAGAAAACGAATGCAAGCAGAGTGCTTTTACAGCTGCCAGAAGGGCTAAAACGAAATTCTATGGAAATAATCGCAGCTATAGAAAAATATGGCGTTGAGGTCGTCTATTCAATAGATGCAACGTATGGCGCCTGCGACCTGCGCTTAGAAGAAGCAAAGATCATGAAATGCGACGCCGTAGTTCATGTAGGCCATAACAAGTTTTACCGCGGCATTAAGAGCGAAATCCCTGTAATTTACTGGCCATGGGAACTAGAGTCCGATCTCACAGGCACTGACTTTTCACCAATAAATGAGAATATAATTGGTATAGTAACTTCAGTGCAGCATATAAATGCAATCGATAAAGTAAAGTCGCTGCTTGAAGAAAGCGGAAAGAAAGCCGTAATTGGCGGTCAGATACTTGGATGCTGGTTTGAGAACGCTATGAAAATTCAGCCACAGGTCGATGCATTCCTTTTCGTTGGGTCAGGAAAATTTCATCCGTTGGGCATAAAATCTGATAAACCTTTATACACACTTGATCTGGAAACCAAGATGATAGAGGTTCTGGACACTGAAATATTCGAGAAAAGGAAATATGCTAGCATATTCAAGGCCAGAGACGCCAAGAGCTTTGCCATTCTTGTTTCCACAAAAGAAGGCCAATCAGAGCTGCTCCGCAAAGCGAAACAAATTAAAGATTATCTGCAGAAAAACGATAAGAGGGCTTTTATCCTTGTAATGGACGAGATAAATGATGAAAAGCTTCTTGGCCTGCAGGTAGATGCATACATAAATACAGCATGCCCAAGGATAACTGACGGTGACTTTTCCAAGCCCATGATAAACGCGCTGGATGTCGAAATGCTCTTCCCAGAGGTGCTTCAATGAAAATCGAAGTCATAGAGAACGAAAAAGACAAGATAAAGATAGAGATGCCTGATATTACTTTAGTCAACTTGCTCAACGAAAACATCTGGAAAGAGAAAGTTGATTTTTCTGCTTATAATATTGATCACCCGTACCTCTCAAAGCCTGTCCTTGTGGTCAAGAGCAAGAACCCGAAGAAATCCGTCGTTGACGCAGCTGAAAAGATAATAGAAGACGTGAAAGCTGCGAAAAAGCAGTTTCAGGCGGCCTTGAAATAAAATTAGTTCCAGTGATCCTATGGCAAATGAATCTACTATTGAAACAGTATATATACGTCTTGGAATTGGAAATACTGTGTGCTTAGGTTGTTTTAGTAAAGAACTAGGAATGAGATATAGGAAAGAAAGAACTGTGAACGGAACAATAGAAAAGTACATAATAGATCAGGCTTGCAAAGACAGAGAAGATCCAAAGGCTTGAGAAATCTGACAATTGACGCTTGATTTATCTTTAAAATTACTTCTTCTAAATTTAATCTATGAAAGATGAGATACGGATTATTGGCTGGGATGATTGTTCCCATAAGTTCAACCAGAAGAAAGTTCTTGCCGTTGGCGTAATTTTCCGTGGTGGAAAGTTCATTGACGGTCTTCTCTCAACAGCTATAAAAAAAGACGGATTCGATGCAACAGAAAGACTAGCTGAAAGAATCACGAGTTCCAGGCACTACGACCAGCTTTCAATTATCATGCTCGATGGCATAACAATGGCAGGCTTCAATATTGTTGACATAAAAGAGCTAAACAGGAAAACGAAATTACCGGTCTTAGCTATTTTGCGAAAGAAACCGGATAAAGAGAGGTTTTTCAAAGCCATTAAGAAACTTAGCAACAGCAAAAAGCGACTTGAAATTGCCAAAAAAGCTGGAAAATTCTACAGCCACAGGAATATTTTCTATCAAAAAAGCGGCTTGAGTGCTGCAGACTGCAAAAAAGTCTTGAGTATTAGCTGCCTGCATGGAAACATGCCCGAGCCCATAAGGGTGGCGCATCTCGTCGCTTCAGGCCTCTCAGGCGAATCCCGTGGCAGGGCCTGAATATTCTATTTAAATTATAGCAACCGTGATGTGATGATGGAAAATAAAAAATGGCTTAAAGAGATCCTGGAAATAACTGCAGCGTTTGCTGCAGCATGGATTTTTTACCAGATGCTTGCAGTTTTGGCACAGACGTCAACACCAATAGTTTCTGTTGCTTCAGGATCTATGTTTCACACTCAGCATTTCGACGAATGGTGGAACCAAAAACGCGATTTTTATGAGTCTATAAGCATAAACAAAGAAGATTTCCCAAAATTCACAGCAAAGAACGGCCTAGATAAAGGCGATATATTATTCATAGTGAAGGATGAAACCCTCAACATTGGTGACATTATTGTCTATCATCCTCAAAAAGGATGCTTTCCAGAGGATAAAACGATAGTTCATCGGATTGTAAAAATTGAAAACAACAAATATGTGACAAAAGGCGACAATAACCCAACTCAAGACAGATGTGCTGTGCAAACGTCACAGATAGAAGGAAAGGCTGTCTTGGCTGTGCCGCTTCTTGGTTATCCGCGGCTCGCGCTGGAAGAAATTCTGATACGTTTACGCTAGAATCAGCTGCTTATGATTTTAATGTCTTCAATACTGCTATCCCTAAGTTCTTTTATAAGCAGATCTTTGTCGTTAAAACCGTCTAAATCAATAACAAAAGTGCATTCGAATTTCTCGTTTCTTTCAACAGTAAGGCTTTCCACAGATACAACATTTATTTTGTGAGAATTTAGGATATTCATGATCTTTGTCATGCCTTTATGCTGATCATTCATCAAAGCAGTCAAGGCTGCTTTGTTTTCGCTTATTGCTGGCAAGATAGCTATTTCTTTTGTATCTTTTGTTACAAAAGCTACCTTGTCCCCGTTTCTTATGCCTACAGAATTCCTCACGTGCGCCGGAATTGATATCCTGCCTTTAGCATCTAGTTTTGTAAAAGTCAATTGCACTAGAACACCTAATCATCTATAAGCTGAGGCCTGAGCTCAACTATTTTTTTAACATAGACGCTATCCCGGCATTTATTGCACACAGCTTCTATGAATCGTGGGGATTCGATCTTTACTTGCATTTCTTCTTTACAACAAGTCGGTAATTTCATTGACTCACACCCTCCTATCTACTAATAACCTCTTTGATATTAGTCCAGCAGCCTATTTATAATAAATTCCTTTAAACATGAAATTTTTTACAAAAAATCTCTCTTTTACTAGAAATAATGGAAAATGTTTCTATAATCTGATAATATGACTAAACTTTTATTAATTTTGAAAACTATGGAACATTACTAAACTGAAGTATTTAAAAAATTGAATATTTTTTCTTAAAAATCTGTATAAAATAGAAAATTTTTCCAAAGAAAAGGATAAGTTTAAATAGTTTGTGTTAATAATTTTCATTATGATAAGCAAGAAAGACGAATTGATCTTGGGCTTCCTGCAAAAGAATTCTCACTATTCGTCTAGGGAAATCAGCAATAAGACAGGGATACCTATAACTACTGTACATAACAGGATCAAGCGCATGGAAAAAGAAGGCGTCATAAAAGCGTACTCTGTAGTGCTTGACAAGGAAAAGATTGGAAAGCCCATATCTGCCTATGTACACATAACAGTAACCTACAACAAACCAGACGGTACGAAGCTTTCGCAGGAAGAACTAGCCAGTAATATTTGCAAGATGCCGGAAGTTGAAGAGTGTGCAATTGTTACAGGTTCAACAGACATAATTGTCAAGGCATCTGCAGCCAGTGTTAATGAACTTCACAATTTTGTCATCAATCGTCTAAGGGAGATCGACGGCGTTCAGAACACACTCACGTCAATAGTGCTGAAGAGCATGGAATAAGCGAACTAAGGAAATAAACGCCTTACTTTCCTGCTTAACATTTCATAAAATCTCTGAAGACCATTAGTTTTTTTTTCTTCAGATTTCCTAAATTCATCTTCACGCTGCCTCAAGAGAGAAAAAACATCCCTTATTTCTTCCTTTGAATAGCGTTTATCTTCATAAGTTTCTACAATCCGTGGATTTATTTCTCCGCATATGTTGCCATGCATAAATGTTTTAATGGCTTGCGGTTTATCCCGTAGATATGTGTAAGCTATCAACGCCTTAGCAACAGTAACCCTAGGCAGCATGTCATAAGCAACAAAAACACCCATCCTATGCGCCTTTATCATCATAGGATAATCCAGTGTAATTAACGGCTCGTCGCAGCGTGAAGTTATCATAATCTGTTTCCCTCTTCGCATCCATCTCTCGATATACGGAAGCCACCTGTCTGGAATTCCGCCTGAACCGTAAGCTTCGATAACAACCGCTTCATTGCCTTTTGTTGAGAATTCAGTATCCAGATCTTTCGGCTCCGGCTTCCCAAGAAGCTCTATATGTCCTATTTTTCCTTCTACAGGTTTGGTAAGATAAAGAGGCTCGTCCCCCAGATAAAAGTTTAAATTCTCATTATTGCTTCTTAGTTTTTCCAAAGCATTCGGAACAGCACTGAAAGCGTAACCATAAACTCTTGCCACATCAGGAAAGTTTTTGCTTGTAAAAGCTCTCTTTGAATAAGGATTGATTTTTGCTGTGCGAGGGCCTAGCATAACTCGCTTATTATAAACAATGAAAACCCCCTTTAGTTCAGCCTCACTCGCAACAACTACACCTGATACAAAATTATCATAAGCATCTGTATTGGTTGTTTCTGGAGTAAATGTAGAACCTGTTAGAAATAACCTTCTTTCTGGATTCAAGAGCGTGAATGCTAAATAGTGGGCTGTTTCTTCCATTGTATCTGTGCCATGTGTTATCAAGAATCTATTGCCATTAGTCATCTTCTCGATAATGTATTTTTGCAGCATACTCCTGTCTTCATATGTCATATTACTGCTATCTAATTGTCTGAATGAAAAGTTGCTTACTTTGTATCTTTTTAATTTTGGACGTTTGTCACATACAAGCCGATAAATTTCCTCAGCTGTGTAAGTAGGACTAATACCTTCACCCTTTCTTTTAACAGAACTTATTGTCCCGCCCGTTCCTATGTGAAGAATCTCGCTTGCAAATAGATCTTGTTGCAAATTCTGTACTTCGTTCATGTAAACACCCAAATCACAGATAGCACACTATAAACAGAATCCACCATCAAGATGATAGATTCTGTTATACAGGAATACCACTAATAATACCACCCGTCTTAAAGACAGGTGGTATTCATGTATAAAAGCAGTGACAAACTATTAAAATCAAAACTAGATTTATTTGAAATCAAACTCAACTTTCTTCAGTAACTTCGTTTTCTTTAAAGTTTCTTCGACTTTCTTGATGTTCTCACAACCTGACACATCAGCAATAGCTGTCCATTCGAGCAGTTTACCGTGGTCTATTGACTTACTCATGCTCATTAGAATTTCTACATTATTTTTGAAAAGTATATCAAGAATTTTTGGCAGCGACGATGAAGTTTCAATTGCCGTTATATTTATCCTTGCTGAAGAACCTGTGAGAAGAGGAAAAATTCTCAGTTCCTTATTGCCATTGTTTGCAACTATCAGCTCTGTGCCTTCCTTTAAGCCTAGATAGCCGCGTATATGTGAAGGAACAATTATTCTACCTTTTGAATCTATCCTAACAACATTGAAATTTTTCATAAGAAACACCCCTTAATCAACATCAAAAGGGATTTTTGTAATATTTTTAATCGGAAAGATAGGTAGAGGAAAGAAAACCTTTTGGTTGTCTTTCTCTAAGCCCACAAAAATCCCACTTTACATTTTAATAGATACATTCTTAAGGTTTACCCTAAAAACTGCTTCTTTGGCGACGGTTATGGCGAAGAAAAAAAGAAAAATTATTGTTAGAAAGAAAGAGAAGAAGTCTCAGGAAACAAAAACTGCAAGAGCGGGAAGCATTGAGTTCTGCAAAAAGTGCGGTACAATACTTGTCCCGAACAAGAAAGGCAAGACTGTAGCCTTCAAATGCCGCCGTTGCGGCTACGAAACAAAAAAACATGTTCAGTCTCTAAAGATAGTCGAGGAAAAGAAAAACAAGAAAGGCGTTGTCATACTTGAGAAAGATATTACGTACCTTCCTATGACAGAAATAGAATGCCCAAAATGCGCTAATCGCCAGGCCTGGTACTGGCTTCAGCAAACCCGGAGCGCTGACGAGCCTCCAACACAGTTCTTCCGCTGCACGAAATGCAAATCCGTCTGGCGCGAGTACAAATAACAAATCCCTTTTCTTAAAAGAAAAGGTCTTTGTATTTCCTAAAAGAAATATAAAACATATTATCATCCAAAAAGAAACACTAGGCAAATGCTATTTCTGAAAACCTAAGTAACTTAAGCCAGAACCCAAGCAAAGTCCCAGGCAAAACTTAAGCAGAAACTTAGGGTAAAACTTAAGGTTGACACCTAGGCATCAGCCAAACTAGACTACGAGCCCTATCGAACAGAAGTATCTGGATTGCAAATTTATAAGGCTTACAATTTGCTTCTAATGTCTTTT
>CAYJVV010000016.1:0-13044 GCA_964373755.1 uncultured archaeon
AAAAGCATGTTCTACCAGTTTCTTCTGCTTCTTTGCCAGAATCTTTACACTTCTGCTGCTCCAGTGTTTGAACAGCTTTTCCTTCTTGTTGATCATTCCAGAGCCGCTGCACGGAACATCGACTAAAATTTTATTGTAATTGCCTTGGATTTTCCTGCCGGATTTGTTAATTATCCTGCATTTTATGCCGAATTTCTTTGCATTATATCTCAGGCGCATTGTCCTGCGTGCGTCTATGTCATTGGCAGTTATGTCGGCTTCGTTTTCTGTGAGAAAAGAAAGAATGTACGTTTTGGTGCCAGGGGCGGCGCACATGTCCGGTATTCTGTCGTTTTTTTCCGGTTGCAGAGCAAGGCACGGGACAAGAGAAACCGGATCGAAGACGAAATTATTTTCTTTTTCAAGGCCTTCAGGAATAAAGTACGCGTTCTCGCACCATGGAACCCTTTCCATTCCTAGATATTCCTTTGATAAAATGCATTTCCTGGATCTTTCTTCGTATATTTTCTCGTCTAAACTGATTTTTTTCAGTGTATCAAGCAGCTTTTGCGGTATTTTCATCTTTTTTATAGATTAGTGAGAAACTTAAATTCATGGATGGAATGTCCTCTGACAGATTAAAAAGATTCCTTTCAGAAAAACACTTGCTTGACCTCGCTACTGTAACACCGGATGGCTTCCCGCATGTCACGCCTGTGTGGTTTGAGTGGGATGGCAAGAAATTCCTAATCAGCACTACCCGGGAAAGGAAGAAAGCGCGCAATTTGATGAAAAACAACAAGGCAGGATTCTCAATAGCGCCGGAAGAACTGCCTTACAAAGCTGTTGTCGGCTTCGGCACTGTTGAAATTGAAGACGACCCAGAAGGGAAGCTTATACGCAAGCTTTGCCACAAATACCTGCCGCCAGAAAAGGCAGATGAGTATTTTGAACGACTGAAAGAAATGGGCGGCACTAGAGTTATTCTGCACCTAACTCCAGAATGGATCACAAGCTGGGAAGGGTAAAAAGGCCTTTTCAAACCTCATTTTAATTAATAAGAGCTATACCATATAATTATGGCTACTGCTTCTAAATACAGAAATCACTTCAAAAAAAGAGAATTTGGAAAGATTTTTATAAAACATAAAGAATTTACTTTAGAAGCTGACATGGATTTCACAAAGGAATGTATGAGTATAATATCCAAGAAATTGAATCAAAACCCTATAGATGTCCTTGAAATAGGCCCTGGAGACGGAAAAATATCAATTTGTTTTATTCAAACAATATCAACGAGAAAGAAAATACACAATTATCTTGGTTTAGAAATTTCTCCGGGTTTTCTAAAAGTTCTTAAATCAAAACAAAAAGCATTAGAAAAGTATTCTGACATAGTTAGATTTAAGCTCAAGGACGCAACAAAATTTTCTACAAAACAAAAATACGATCTTATAGTAGCTTTCAATTCTTGGTACGGAATTGACTTCAATAAAATTCCCTATTTTCTTTCTATTTTAAAGAATAATGGAATAATGTCTATTTTGCTCAATTCTGAGAAAAATATAACAATAGATTTAACAAGAAAATTTGCTGAAAATATAATTTCATCAGAGGACTTTTGTGACTGGCTAGACAGGAAAAAGATAAAGTACAAAAGCCATCGACTAATTAGTAAAGTACTTTCAAGGAAAGATTTCATTAGGAAAAACAAACTGAACCCTAAAGCTGAATTCTTTTACAGATATATGATAAGAAAATCAACAGGAAGTATAGAAGATATTTACGAACTTTTGTCTAAGAAATCAGATTATTCTTTTAGATTGCCACAAGACTTAATTGTTATAATAAACGGAAATCTAGAATTAATCAAATAATATTTTTGCTTTGGAATGAGGCTTAGAAAGGAGAAAAACTAGGTTTTCTCCTTCTTAATCAGTTAATTCGATTTCAATATTGATTTCAGTCGGTATCCTGATTCGCGTTATTTGACGAAGGACACGGTCGTTGGCGCCGACATCCAAAATGCGCTTATGAATGCGCATCTCCCAAGTTTCCCAGTTACCGCCTCCGCCGCCTCGGTGCATTCCGTCACCGCATGGAGTTTTCATTACTGGGACACGAAGCTTCTTAGTTGGTAATGGTATTGGGCCACTCACAGCTGTGCCGAGCTTTTCAGCTATATCTTTTATCTCGGTGCATAAAACATCAAGCTGCTTCGGATCGCGGCCTGTTAGTTTGATTCTTGCCGTGTTCATAACAAATCCCTTTTCTTTGTAAAGAAAAGGTTCTTGTATCTCCTAAAAGAAACACAAAACCAATTCTTGACAAGCTATTAGATTGCAGAATAAGTATTAAAATGTGTTTGAAAGTCGAATGTTAATAATTAGACAACTGTGTCGATGCAGACGCCTGCTGCAACTGTCTGACCCATGTCACGTATTGCGAATCTTGCAAGCTGTGGAATGTCAGATTGCTTTTCTATGACAACAGGCTTTGATGGTTTGACCTTGATGACTGCTGCATCGCCTGTTTTAATGTAATCAGGGTTTTCCTGGGCAACTGCGCCAGTTTTTGGATCGAGTTTCTTGACTATTTCAGTTACAGTGCATGCAACCTGTGCTGTGTGTATGTGGAACACAGGCGTGTAGCCCTTGCTTATTACACTAGGATGGTTCAGTACTATGATCTGTGCAGTGAATTCTTTCACAGGCTTTGCTGGTGAGTTTGGGTTGCAGGCAACATCTCCGCGCTTCACGTCACCTTTGCCGATACCACGAACATTGAATCCGATGTTGTCTCCAGGCCTTGCTTCTTGGTGCTGCTCGTGGTGCATTTCAATGCTCTTGACTTCGCCTTTTGAACCTGAAGGAACGAAAATTATGTTGTCATTCAATTTGAGTATTCCTGTCTCAACCCTTCCAACAGGCACAGTGCCTACGCCGGTAATGGAATAAACATCCTGAATTGGCAACCTGAGCGGCTTGTCAACAGGTTGTTCAGGCTGTTTAAACGTGTCAAGCGCCTCTACTATTGTTTGGCCCTTGTACCAAGGCATCTTGTCAGATTTCTTTGCCACGTTGTCGCCAACATAACCTGAAGTCGGGATGAAAAGCATTTCATCGGTCTTGTATCCGATGCCTTTAAGCAATTTTATTACATTTTCTTTTGTTTCTGTGAATTTCTTCTCGTCGTAATTCACTGCATCCATCTTGTTGATTGCTACAACAACTTGGCCTACACCAAGTACCTTTGCGAGATATGCGTGCTCTTTTGTCTGTTCCTGTATGCCATCTTTGCCTGAAACGACAAGAATTGCAGCATCTGCCTGAGAAGTACCAGTGATCATGTTCTTTACGAAGTCCCTGTGACCAGGTGCATCGATAATTGTGAAGTAGAATTTGTTTGTGTCGAACCTTCTGTGCATGATGTCGATTGTAACACCGCGTTCACGCTCTTCCTTGAGCTGGTCCATGACGAATGCAAATTCAAACGTTTCTTTCTTCAGTTCCTTTGCTAATTCTTTCAATTTTCTCATTTCATCTTCTCTTATTCCACCAGTGTCGTAGAGAAGTCGACCTACCAAAGTCGATTTCCCATGGTCTACGTGACCTATTACTACAAGATTCATGTGTGGTTTTGCTGCCATAACAAATCCTTTTTCTTTTCAAAAAGAAAAAGTCTTTGTATTCCCAAAAAGAAAACAAAGACGTCTCTTTCTTTCAAAAGTCTTAACTATCGTGTTTTTTAATCTCCTAAAAGTATGATGCAAATCTTTAAAAATATACTTTTGGAGATCAAGATCTCTCTTTACTTCGATCTATGATCTATTTAAGGGTTTCGAAATGGTTCCAATGTTTTACCAAAGCGCCATTGAAACATTTCAAGCTGTACAAATTTACCATTAGATAGATGTTCTGGTTCAGGCAATCTTGAACAATATTCGCAACAAGAAGGAATTTCTGGCATACGTCCATAACCCTTCAACAACAACTCATTTACAAAATGATGCGCTTCTTCAAATGATTCTGCTGAAACTACTCTATTTTCTACCATTTCCTGTGCTCTTGTTTTGGGTTGATTACCTCGAAACAATGGAGATTCATAATTTCTTTTTATCAATGCTTGCTGTTCTGGAGTTCTATCATCAGGCACTAATCCAGCAAGATAGAGAAGATGATCTTTTTCTTCTGGAGAAATTTTCCCTTTAGATTCACCAATATAAGAAAGTCCAGCCAAATCCCACACCCACAGACTAGTTAATTTATTGTTTTGGCGGTTTTTAACTCTATCTGTGCCATCTGCGTCGCGAAGGCTGACTACGCTCTCTTTGCATGTGGATTGCTTTAGGCTTAAACCCTTCCACATGGCCCTTTTCGATGCTTATCTGTCTTAGAATACCTCTGAAAAGATGATGGTCTTCGTTAGAGAGAAGTGATATTGCTTTTCCAGTCTTGCCGAAACGTGCAGTCCTGCCAATGCGGTGTGTGTAGTCCAGTGCGTTCTTTGGTATGTCATAATTGAAGACGTGTGAAACATTCTTTATGTCCAATCCTCGTGCTGCAACGTCAGTTGCAACAAGTATATGCACCTTTCCGCGGTGGAAGCCTTCAAGAATTCTTTCTCTTGCAGTCTGAGTGTGACCGCCATGAATTGCCATTGATTCTACATTCTCACTCTGCAAATATCGGTTCACAAAATCCGCAGCTCTTCGAGTGGCTGTAAATACTATGGCAAGTGATGGATGTTCTTTTTCTATCAAGTGTGCCAACAATGAAAGTTTCTCGTCACGTCTCACGTCGTAGTAGATGTGCTTGAGCAGTTGCCTTGAAACGTGGCGTTCTGTTGTCACGCGCACAGGTTCTCGCATGTAGCGCCTTGCTATGTTTACTATTTCATCAGGCATTGTAGCTGAAAAAAGCATGGTCTGTCTGTTGCGCGGCGTCTGCGATATAATCTGCTTGATGTCGTCGATGAAACCCATGTCAAGCATCCTATCAGCTTCGTCAAGAACTAAAATTTTTACTTTATCAAGACGAAGCACGCCTTGTCGCATGTGATCAAGCAGTCTTCCAGGTGTGCCAACAACTATCTCAGCATGCTTGATCTGCATTATTTGCTGCTCATAGCCAACACCGCCATAGACTATTGCTGTACCCAGGCCAATATACTTGGAGAATTTCTTTAGCTCATTGCCAACCTGATTTGCCAGTTCTCTTGTGGGCAAAACAACAAATGCTTGGATTCCGTTTCCTTTTGAAATGTGCTGGATAAGCGGTATGCCAAATGCTGCAGTTTTTCCAGAACCTGTCATGGCTTCACCAATTACATCTTTTCCTGCGAGTCCTGGAGGTAACGTCTTTTCCTGGATTGCAGTCATTTCGAGAAAATGCATCTCGTTTAATGCTTTGACAATCCGTGGATCTATCTTAAGTTCAGAGAATTTCATAACAATCAATTAAAACATACATTTTAACATTTAACAAGCTAACGGTAAATATCTGCAGCGCGTGTTTTTATAAGAGTATCTTGTTCAATCTCTGATACCAGACACAAAAAACTTCTGACTCTCCAATAAGGATTCTTTCTGGGATCTAGAGAACCTTTACTTCGATCTATCTGATCTAAGTAAGCTAATCGCCTTTCTCTTGGCATTGTCTGGAATGTTTTAGGTTCCATTATTTCGAATAACATGAAAAAGTCACTCAAACCTGGGGCATTTCTTTTGTCATGCCTTTCCGCTCTCTGATGCGATTTATAGTTGGCATCTTGAGATCTTCTGGAAGGCGCTCGAATGTCACATCAATAAGCGAGTAAAATCCTTTGCCGCCTGTTGCGCTCTTCAATTGCGCTTCGAATCCAAACATCTCTGCAACAGGCATTTTTGCTTGAACAATAGCAGCGCCAAGCTCGATGTGGGTGTCCAGTATCTGACCCCTTTTGTTTTGCACTTGATTCATTGCATTTCCTACAAGCTCTTCAGGAACGTCTATTCTTATTGTCTGTATTGGTTCCAGAAGCGTTGGTTTTGCAGACACCATGGCTCCTTTTACTGCGTCATATACTGCAGGCAAAACCTGTGCAGGGCCTCTGTGTATTGCATCTTCGTGCAGTTTCGCGTCATCAATCTTGACTTTCAATCCCTGACATGGCTCGCCGCACAATGGGCCTGAATCCATGACATTTCTGAAAGCGTCAATAACAAGCTCTATTGTTTCATTGAGATATTGTATGCCCTTTGTTGCATCGATAAAAATATTTTTGTTATGAATATCATAAACCTTTTTTGCCTCGTTTCTTTCCATGCCGTACTCCACAAGATTTTCTGTCACGATCTTTATGTATTTTCTAACGTTCTGCTCAGGTATCTTGCCTTCCATGAGAGCTTTATACACGTCTTCTTCCACTGGCTCAACAGAAAGATAGAACCTGTTGTGCTTGTTTGATGATTTACCTTCCATAACAGGCGACGCTTCTCTTACAGTCTCACGGTAAATTACAATAGGTGTTGAAGTCTTTACTGCTATACCTTTGTCTTTCAATGGCCGTTCTATCTTTGCATCTATATGCAGCTCACCAAGACCTGAGACTAAGTACTCACCTGTCTCCTCGTTTATTTTCACGACAAGTGTTGGATCTTCGCGGGAAACTTGTCTCAGGAACGTGATGAGTTTTGGAAGGTCTTTTGGGTCTTCACAGTCTATGCTTTTTGTGACAACAGGTTCGAATATGTGCTTAATTGCTTCAAAAGGTTCCATTTCCCTGTCTGCATCGCATATCGTTTCGCCTGAGAACGCATCTGTAAGACCTACAACACCAACTATATTTCCGGCAGGTATTTCCTCCATTTGTATCCTTTGCGGACCTTTGTAGATGGAAACTTGCTGGACACGCCTAATTTGATGCTGCCCTACTAAGCGAGCTTCGATGCCTCTTTTTATGGTGCCTGAAAACAATCTGCCAGCTGCAACAATACCTGCATGCGGATCTGGAACAACCTTTGTGACAATCATTGCTAATGGTCCACTAGGATCCATGGCAAGCATCGACTTACCTATTTCCGAGTCAAGATCGCCGTGCCATATTTTTGGTATTCTATATTTTTGCGCATCCTTAGGGTTAGGCAAGTGCCTTATGACGATGTCAAGAACAATCCTGTGAAGAGGTGCGATCTTAGAAAGTTCGGAATCTTTTCCTTGTGATGAGAAATCTATTATGTCCTTGAAGCTGATTTTCTCTCTTTTCATGTACGGAACAGATATGGCCCATTTTCTATAAGCAGAACCGAAAGCAACAGACCCGTCTTCTACATTCACGAACCATTTCATTGCAAACTCTTTTTCGGCATATTTCTTGATGAGATTGTTGATCTGGGCGATTATTCCAATAAATCTCTGCTGCATCTGTTCAGGCGAGAGTTGCAGTTCCTTGATTAGTCTGTCAACCTTGTTTATGAAAAGCACAGGCTTCACCCGCTCGTGCAGTGCTTGACGAACAACGGTTTCTGTCTGTGGCATTATTGCCTCTACCGCGTCAACAACTATTACCGCACCATCTATTGCGCGCATGGCGCGTGTAACATCACCGCCGAAATCCACGTGCCCCGGTGTGTCTATCAAATTAATGAGATAAGGTTCACCATTTACTTCATGGACCATGCTGACGTTTGCAGCAAAGATTGTTATGCCTCTTTCCTGTTCCTGCTTGTCAAAGTCTGTGAACAACTGCGTGCCTGCAAGTTCCTCGGAAATCATGCCTGCACCAGCGAGAAGATTATCAGTTAGAGTCGTTTTGCCATGATCTTATCACAAGAAATAGTTATTTAACTAATCCTTAATGTGAGCGGCAATTGCAATATTCCTGATTTTTTCCGGCTGTTTCATCAATTCGACAATTTCTTCTGTTCTGTCTTTAGCCATAAATAACCTCCTATTTTTCAATTACAATATATCTTGCTGTTTAAAAATTTTATTGATGCAAGGCGGCTTGACGTGTTATCAACAGCATAAGAAATGCGCCCAAAAGTTAAAATAGCTTTAGACAAGGACCCTGCCATTCTCTTTGACTATCTGTCCGCGATGTATAGTACAAGTCACATGTCCTGGAAATTTTTGCCTTTCATATGGTGACCAACCGCTTTTTGTATATAATCTATGTTCATTATTTCTATCTGATTCAGGTTTAGCTAAATCTGCAAAGATACTTCTTTTTTCAACTATGGCCAAATCAGCAACATAACCTTCTTGTATGCGACCTCTATCAGCTAATCCTAGATAAGCTGCTGGATTGAATGATGTTACTTCTGCAATTCTTTGAGGCTTAATACCATCTTCAATGAGAAGTGAAACTATTCTTCCATAATCATCCAGATTAGGTACTCCTGAAGATTTTTCAGACATTTTATCTTCTCTGGTATGAGGAGCATGATCTGTCGCCAGCATGTGTATTGAGCCATTTGCAAGCCCATCAAAAAGTGCTCTTTTATCGGCTTCTGATCTAAGCGGAGGATTCATCTTTAGTTTATCGCCTTGAATTGACATATCGCGTGAAGTGAAATACAAATGATGTGGTGTGACTTCGCATGTGACTTTTTCTCGGCCAGGAGATCTTTGATACTGTTCTACCAGCTTAAGTCCGCCTGCTGTCGATATGTGGGCAATGTTTACATGAACATTGAGACCAGAAGCTACAACAAGAACATCTTTTATTGCTGCAATTTCAGCGCCTGTCGGCCGGAGATCGCAATGTACATACGGATATTCTAATCCGCCTAATTTTCTTTCCATCTCATCAAGCATTTTCTGGTCTTCGCAATGGATAGTAACAGGCTTTCCAGTACTTTCTATCCTCTTGAAAGCCTTGTGAAGATAATCAGACGACAAGAAGAGATTGCCTGTGCTTTCGCAAACATAGATTTTGTAACCACAAACTTCAGGTGCCATTCTTTCCAGCTCGTCAAGATTGCGTCCAGTCACGCCACCATAGAAAACAACGTCACATTTTGCTTGTGTAGCTAATTCTCGTCTTCTTCTAACACCTTCTAAGGTTAGTACAGGTCTTGGGACATTTGGCATGTCAGCAACTACAACTACTCCGCCATTCAGCGCTGCTCGTGTTCCTGTTGAAAAATTTTCTTTATAATCCCACTCTTCGCCTCTAAGATGTACATGCGCATCGATGAAACCTGGAAATACAAAGCCGTGTGTGCGAATAGTTTTCTTTCCCTGTAAATTGTCACCTATAGCTTCTATCCTTTCTCCTGTAATTCCGAGACAACCTCTTATGGGTCTACTGCTGATTGGATCAACAATAGCTCCTTCAGTTGCATCAATAACAAGATCGTATAATTTAGCCATAGAATCAGTTTCCGTATTTCTTTTCCACTTCTTCCATTTTCTTGTCTATACGCTTTTCAGCTTCCAATCGCTCTAACTCATAGTCATTCATATCGATGAATTTCATAAAGGACATCAGGAACGGATGAACTGCTTGCACTTGTCGGAACATTTCCTGGCACATTCTGCGATAATCCGGGTGACCTTGCCGCATTGTTCGCAGTTCAAGCAAATGATAAAGCTCGCGCAGGTTCAAGTGGAAGTACCATCTGATGCGATAGCCGAACGGCACTACATATTGTGCTTGTTCAGGGAAACGCTTTGAAATTTCGTCAAACGCTACTTTTGCCTTTTGCATACAATCATGGTATTTGTCGGCGAAGCCAGCTTCAACTAATTCTTTTGGTGTATCGTAGCCATGGTATGTCGTAAGATTTTGTCTTTCCTGCGTAAGCATTCTATGCCTCTGCAGATCGCGATAGATGCCGTAATTGCCAAGCAGATCAAACGTATACGTTGCAAGCTCGAAAGGCCTGCCTGGACGGTGCCGTCTGTTGCTTCTTTTTTCAAGATAATCATGAATAATTTTCCTTCTTTCTACTTCAGTCATTTTTCCTACAACTTCTTTTATTTGCTGCATAGGATGTCTTGAGTGAGAATAAAGTATTGTGGCAGCAATCTTTTTCTCTGCGTCTTTATCGCAGTCAATAAGAACAACACCTTCACTTTCAGCTTTATTTTCTGTAAGAATTTTATCTGCTGAATAATCAGCAGCATTTCTAGTTTCAATAAAGAATTGCTGCTGCACTTGTCCGTACTGATCATTAGCGCGTTTAACAAAAGATGGTATCGCTTTTTGCAATTCTTCCTGAATCGTTGCAGCCAGATTGCGCATCTCAGCAAGATCACTGGCATACATTTTTGTTAGCAGGTATTCGAAAGCCCTGCCGTTGCCGAATATGCCAACGTTTGTTAATGCAGCCGCCGGCAGAAAAACTCTTATAACATCGCACGCCTTTGCTTTCACAGTGAATGCATAAGCGCGATCTGTAGTGCCCTCTTCTTGTGGGTACTTTTCCTTGATGAAAGCCATCATTGGATCTACAAGGCTTGAATAAGCATCAAAAAGAAGGTTGCATATTTCCAAATAAAGATCTCTGAATTCTGAGTCCATTATTGTAGGGTCCTTGTAAAATTTGTACTCGCCGTTAATCTTCTCATTGAACAGTATGTAGCGCGTGGATTTCTCAAGCGGCGAAAGCCCTATTCTGGAGTCCTCGAGAACCTTGCTTGCTATATTAGAAACATTTTCACATGCTATGTGAGCGCCACCAAGTTCTGCTACTGAATCATCACCGTAACCAACAAGAACGCGATCATAGAATTCCTCTGCCTTCTTGATAGCAACAATCTCGTCTGTTCCCTGATCAAGCTGAAAATTAACTATCTCGCTGAAACCCATTTCAGGTTTTTGGATAAATTCGCGTAACAATGTCATGCGCAAGCTGTATGGAGCCCGCGAATAGCGGGAGAACAAAGCGCCTTTGACAACCTCTGGCAGATTGCGCAATACAAAAACCGGCTTATCCATGTTTGTGCAGAACTGCGAAAGGATCTTTATCTCTTCTTCTGTCATTTGCTGTAAATCTTGCTGCACTAGCGGATCCATGGTGTTAATATCAGAAGAAAGCTTATAAGATTTCGAAGCGTGAGAAATTATCTTAAGTTACAGGCCTTATTGAGTTCATAAAAGCAACAACCTTTTCATGAAATCTTTTATGAAATTCAATTGATTCTTTTCCCATATTCATTAACACCCTAAACTGCATTTCATCAACTTTATACCTGTGAAATTCAGGATGAACAGAAGGAAAAAATGTTTCACTTTTACCTACCGCTATAACTTCGTAGCCGTTAGAGATCACAATTCCTTGATTTGTTTCTTCATCAATATAAACACGCCATCTACCGAAATCGGCGTGATATATAATCATAATCTTGAAAATATTTCCTATCTTTAAATCCTTTCGATTCGTGTGTAACGTATGCTTGCGGACGATGACTCTGAGGTCTATGAAGCTATACTTCTTGAGAGGAAAAGACAGGAAGAAGGCTTAGAGCTTATCCCTTCTGAGAATTATGTCAGCAAGAATGTCCTGGAAGCTGCTGGTTCTATATTAACAAACAAGTATTCTGAAGGCCTTCCGGGAAAAAGATACTACGGCGGCAACAAGTACATAGATATTGTTGAGCAGCTTGCTATTGACCGTGCAAAACAGCTCTTTGGTTGCGAGCATGTAAACGTCCAGTCTCTTTCTGGTAGCCCAGCAAACCTTGCAGCCCTTTATTCAGTATTGAATATTGGCGACAAATTCATGGGTCTTGAGCTTGCACATGGCGGACATTTGACACATGGAGCTGCTGTAAATTTCTCGGGACAGATGTTCAAGCCTGTGCCTTACGGAGTTTCTCAAGAAACAGAGATGTTTGATTACGATGAGATAAGGAAAATAGCATTGAGAGAAAAGCCGAAACTTATCCTTTCTGGCCTTACTGCTTATCCGCGCAAGATAGATTTCTCTGCTTTCCAGGAGATAGCTGATGAGATAGAAGCATATCACATGGCGGATATCGCGCATATAGCAGGACTTGTTGTTGCAGGGGTGCACCAGTCACCAATACCATACTGCGATATTGTAACAACTACGACGCATAAGACTTTGCGTGGACCGAGAGGAGCTATAATAATGAGCAGGATTGAGGATAGATACCATGACAAATATCATCCAGCTTCGCAAAAAAATCTGGCGCAAATGATAGATTTCGCAGTATTCCCATGCTTCCAAGGAGGACCGCATAATCACATAAATGCGGCAAAGGCTGTAGCATTTAACGAAGCAATGCAACCGGAATTCAAGGATTATGCTAAGCAGATTGTGAAGAACGCTAAGGCCCTTGCAGACTCATTGATGAGCCATGGATTCCGTCTGGTTACAGGCGGCACTGATAATCATCTTATTCTTATCGACCTTAGGAACAAAGAAGTAACTGGCAAAGAAGCAGAGACAGCATTGGACGAAGTAGGTATAACTGTAAATAAGAATATGATTCCATTTGACCCAAGAAAACCATGGGACCCGTCTGGCATTAGGTTAGGTACACCCGTACTGACGACACGTGGAATGAAGGAAGAGGAGATGAGTTATGTTGGAGAGCTTATCAACCGCGCAATAAAGCATAGAAACGATGTGGCAACAAAGGAAAAAGTCAAACAGGATGTACTTGAGCTATGCAGGCAGTTTCCTTTTTATGATTAATGACTATGAGGTTAAGCCACGGCAGCTAGATTAAAGCAATCCGGTATCACATTTTAGATACCGAAACCCAGGGATATGTAAGAGAAACTGATGCTCAACAGGACAAGGCAGGCATTCCGTACAAAAGAACGAGAATTGTTTACAGCGTTCAACATCTTTTACTTCAACATCGCAGAATAGCTTTCTTGTTCGGTGACGTACCGCCTGGCGTCTTAACGTTGCTCAGGGACGGGAGAAGATTTTCTCTTGAAACAGTTTATGAAGGCAAAGACAGAGTACCTGCCAGTCAGGACCTTCTTGTGTTCGATGAGTCAAAAGGAACAACAGAATACCGTTTTACCAGAAATCTGAGAGAGCCAGCATCGCATTAAAGCCTACCGACTAATTCTGCTTATGCTAATAGCAATAACTGG
>CAYJVV010000017.1:0-1928 GCA_964373755.1 uncultured archaeon
AAGAAAAATGGAGATAGTTGAAAAAAGAACGATCTCGCAGGAAACCATAAAGGAAGTTCTTGATATTATTAAATCGAATCAAGAGTTAGTTGAAGACATTGTCAAAGTCAACTCTGAGATGATAAGCAGGGTTTCAGATCTTGCAGACAACGTTAACATGCTTATTGCAAAAGTCAACGATTTCGTAAGCAGGATTGAAATCACAGCAACAGAAGAAACAGCAAAACCTATGCAAACTGGTGAAGTTGCAACAGATACCGATAAAAGGACGGATGAAAGGCTTGCCAAACTTGAAAAGCGCATCAATGCAGTGATACTTTCGAACTTGGCGAAACAAAAAATACAAAGACACGCATAAAATTGCGCTATTTCTCTAAATCACAAACAGAGAAACCTATTTAGATGACTCATATCAAATTAATTACTATGAAACTTAAAGGCCAGCATGAGGTTATTACCACATTACTCATAACTGGTGTCCTTATAGGCGTTGTTGGCTCTATTCTCTTTTGGGGCATACCACTTATACAAAAAAGCAAGGATGCTTCTGTTTTAGAAAGCTCGGAAGAATTCATGAAGGCATTGAGCAACAAGATCAAATTTATTGCCAACAACGGTGGCAAAGACCAAGTTGTTATTACAGTACCAGGAACAATAAAGTTTCTTCCAAGCGATCCTGCAGGCCCGAGGGTTCAGCTTATAATCGATAGCCAAGGAACTATATACGCCACCGAAGCTGAAATACCGCTTAGCAGAAACGAATGCAGCAGAACAGAAGGCGTGTGGGCTGTAAACGAACCAGAGGTATTATGCCTAACAAGTAGGAAACTGGGCACAAACAGCTACGCGACAACTTATAGGCTCAACTACATCTTACTCAAGACAGAAGGCATTGTATCCTACCAGATTGTTATAACAGGCCGTGATGCGACTTTCGGCCAAGGTCATACAATATATCTTGAGAATGTTGGGACACAGCAGGTTGGAAATTTAATAAACACGATCGTCTCAATAGATATAGTATGAAGGGCCAAAACATTATCATAGGCGAGATCCTGCTTTTTGCTATTGGAATAGCTATTGCAAATTACGTAATTTTTACCTTTCAGAAAGCCCAGGACAAAACGACTGAAATTGCTATCAAGGATAATTTCAAAGCAATTGCAAATACCGTGTCTGCTGCTGCGGCGAAAGCTGTAGAAAGCGGAAATATATCGGTCAGGATACTGCTACCAGAGAGAATGGCTGGGCGGCAGTATGTAGTTTCACTGAAAAAGGACTCTGTCGTAGTGTATGATCTGTTGAACAGCGGTATAAATGTAACCCAGAAACTTTTTAATATAACCCAAGAAAATTGTATTAGCGAGAACACATTTTGTGCTAGAGGTGAAGTTATTAGCGCGGCAAGGGCTGTTGAGATAAGAGCCGATGGCAAAAACATAGTTCTTAGAAGGTTAAGGGTATCATGATGTTGGAACAAAAAGAAAATGTGGATACAAAAACTAAGAAGGTACTGCTTAGGATAAAAACAGGATCAGGAACAGCAAACCTTACATTAAGACTAAAACCAGCGCAAAGAGGTTATCAGACACTTAGATCTTATGGCTCAGGCCCGCAGTCTCAAGACATATTTGCTAATATTTTCCAAGGAGGAGCTGTTCAGGGAGAAGGTATAAGAACAGGCGTCTTGACGCCTCTTTACGGCATGCAACCAGCAGAAGGATTCGCGCCACTCATGAATGTCACGCCTACAATGACTTTGAAAAAAGAAGACGCTGAGCCTCATGAAAAGCCGAATGGCATAACAATACCAGAAATTTCTGAGCATGTAGATATTCTAGGAGGCGGTGAAACTACACTTGAAGAGTTAAAAACCATAAACATAAAATATCCACTTATACCACAACAACCGAATGAAGGCGAAAGGG
>CAYJVV010000017.1:1938-12658 GCA_964373755.1 uncultured archaeon
TATGCTTATGCCCGTATTTTCTTTGATCGTGCTACCAACGAACTTATTTACAATGTAGTCGAACCTCCGCTGGACGCTAATCTGAAAAATCTCGTTTCTGAAGTAAAACAATATGCCCAGGAAAAAATAGATGTTAACTTTGTCCAAGTGAGGAAAAGAGAAGCTGTCGTGCGTCTAGAAGAAATAGTCGAGAAAGGAATGAATTTCTTCAAGATATTAAATAAGGAAAACAGGGAAGTGGTAAAGTATTATGTTTTGAGGGATTTTATCGGGCTCGAGACGATAGAGCCAATAATCAACGACAGGAGCCTTGAAGATATATCATGCGACGGTGCGAACATACCCCTGTATGTTTATCACCGCGATCCCAGGCTTGGATCTTTACGGACAAACATAACGTTCAGGAACAAGGACGAACTTGATCTGTTCACAAACAAGCTTGCAGAAAGATGCGGCAAGGTAATATCGGTTGCCCATCCGTTGCTTGACGCATCTCTTCCTGACGGTTCCAGGGTGCAAGCAACATTAGGAAGCGACATAGCAAGACAAGGAAGCAATTTCACCATTAGAATGTTTACTGAAAAACCGCTAACGCCAGTGGATCTTATAAAGTTCGGGACATCTGACCTTCGTATAACTGCTTTTCTCTGGTTCCTCATTGAACATGCAGCCAGCGTGCTGATTTGCGGTGGGACTGCAAGCGGAAAAACATCTTTGCTTAATGTTTTATCGATGTTCATAAAACCACAAATGAAGATCGTAAGCATTGAAGACACGCCAGAGCTGCGGCTGCCGCATGCGCACTGGGTTCCTGAGGTTGCACGCAGCGCGATAGCAGAGGCCGGCAAGGTGGATATGTTTGAGCTTTTGAGGGAATCACTCAGACAGAGACCTGATTACATAATAGTCGGTGAGGTGCGAGGCCAAGAGGCCTATGTGTTGTTTCAGCAAATGGCTGTAGGTCACCCTGGTATGTCGACACTACACGCAGAGAATTTCCAGAAGCTTGTCGACAGGCTCACCAATGCTCCAATAAACCTTCCTGCAAACCTTCTGCAGAACCTGGACATTGTGATATTTATCAAGCGCATAAGGCAGGAAAGGCGCTACAAAAGGAGGATAGCAAACGTAACAGAAGTGATAGGCTATGACAAGAATACAAAACTGCCCATAACAAACGAGATTTTTGTGTGGGATCCTAAAGCGGATGCTTATGTTGTAAAAGAAAAAAGCGTACTCCTGAAGAAACTATCGGAGAACACTGACATGTCAGAGGCCTTTATACAAGAGGAAATAAAAAAAAGGGTAAAGGTTCTGAAGTGGATGGTTGACAAAGATATAACTGATTACAAGAAAACAGGATATATATTCAATATTTTCTACACAGCTCCAGAGTTTCTTTTACAGAGGATTGGAAATTTATGGTGAGCTATGTATCTGTTTCGCACAAATTTTTTGGCGGATTGAGCAGGTACTTGAAAAGCTATTTTCTTGACATACAAGATGACCTGCAGATGGCAAACATACCGTATACACTTGAAGAGTACCTTTCTGTTGCTGTTTTTACAACTGCAATGACATTAATGATAGAAGCGGCTCTCTTCGGTTTTATATTCGGGCTCCTTAATTTCTCCATTGTTGTAAATATTCTGCTTTCTTTCACTCTCGCAGCGACAACATCTGGTCTGCTTTTTTTCTTGTTCTATTCGTATCCCATAACTAAAGCAAAAACAAGAGGTAACAGAATTAAGAAGTTGCTCCCGTTTGCAGTTTCCTATCTTGCTGCCATGTCGAGTTCTAAACTGCCTCCAATAACTATGTTCAAGACGCTTTCCCAGTTCAAGGAATATGGCACTGTTTCGGAGGAAGCCAACAACATAGTACAAGATGTGGAGGCTTTCGGAATGAATTTCTCTACAGCATTAAAGAGGCAAGCTAAAAGAACTCCTTCTGCTGAACTGAGAGAAATCATATGGGGAATAAACACTGTTTCGAGCTCAGGGGGCGATCTTACCATTTATCTTAGCCAAAAAAGTGATGAGTTGATGAACGATTACAGAAGAAAGATAAGAAAATACAGTCAGGATCTCTCGCTGTTCGTTGAAATGTATCTTACTCTTGTCATAAGTGGTGCAATATTCTTCATTGTCTTGTCGTCAGTAATATCATCAATTTCAGGAGACATATCTACAATAATAGTTCAGACGTTTGTAGTTTTCATTTTACTCCCTCTGATTTCTTCAGGATTCATAGTTCTTGTCAAATCTATATCGCCTCTTGAATGAGAATTTGTTAGCTTTTTTAGCCAGAGAATAAATGATTTGTAGGATGTTCGAATGAAAAAAGAAAAACTCATATTAGTCGTTTCAACCATCATATTTGCAGCTATAGTTGTTTTTGCCGTGCTTTTCTCAAAAGAGGTCTTCCTCACAACAAATCTTGTCTTCATAGGGGTTCTTGCGCTTATTCTGCCTTACAGTCTTTACAAGTTCTTCGAATTCAAGAAAATCAAGCAATATGAGAACCATCTGCCCAATTTCCTAAGAGACCTTGCAGAGTCTCAAAGGGCTGGACTGACAATTCTCCAAGCTCTTCAGGCTGTCTCAAAAAATGATTATGGTCCACTAACTGGCGAGATAAAGAAAATGATGAACCAGTTGAGTTGGAATGTACCACTTGAAATTGTTCTAAAAGATTTTTCAAAGAGAATGAGAAAAAGCAGGGTTATAGTCAGAGCATTAATGATAATAGAGCAATCCAACAAGTCTGGTGGCAATATCGATGACACCATGGATTCGCTCGCGACAAACATAGAAAACATAAAGGATGCTCAGGAAGAGAAGGCCGTTCTGCTTAATCAGCAAGTTATAATGATGTATGCGATATTCTTTATTTTTCTTGGAATATCGATAGCGCTGCTTAAGTTTTTAATACCAATACTGCAGACGAACATAGGCGGTGGTGGTGAATCCTTATCAGCAATTCAGGAATTTAATTCCAACCCATGCAATCTTTGCAAAGACAATCCGGAACCTGGCTGCATTGGATGCACTATTTTCCAAGGAACTGCAGTTGCTTTTGATTTTGGAGAACCAGAGAAACCAGAATCATATTATCGCTCGCTGTTTTTCATAATGATACTTGTACAAGGATTCTTCTCAGGGCTTATTGCAGGCCAGATAAGCTCTGATTCTGTGACCGCAGGGGTAAAACATAGCTTGATAATGACCCTGGCCGGGTTCTTTATTTACATTTTGGTTGTTAAAACAGGGCTTGCGTGATTGCTTTTCTTAGGAATGGTGTGCTGATAATGAAGAAAGGGATTGTGAACATAGAATTCATGATATCTGTTTTTGTTTTTTTGGTTACGATAGCCTTTATCCTTTTGACTTTGGCAGGAAGCCTCATACCGCTGCATAAAGAGGCGTCGCTAAACAGCTTGCGTTCTGTGGGCTACCAACTTTCACAAGTGATTATTTTCGATCAAGGTGACCCCAAGAGCTGGGATCCAACCAATGTCAACCGTGCGGGACTTTCAACCGGCGAAAAATATGTGATAAGCTCTGCAAAAATAACCAGTTTCAACGATACGTGTGCTACAAATTACAATAGGCTTCTTGATATGTATTTCGGCAACAAAAAACTTCTATTCAAAGTCAACATTACTGATTCAGCCGGAAGAAACATGTTAAACTGTGGAAGTGTCAGCAATCCACAATTTTCAATAAAAAGGCTGGCTGTACTCGATACGACTAGAGACATAGTTGAGATAGAAATTTCGGTGAGAGAATGAAAGGTTTCATACGCATAATTGAGGCAATAATATCATCGCTGATACTCATTGCTGTGTTGCCTTTTTTCCTGATAGCGCCTTCTGAATCTGAGTGGGGTAACATAGCGTTGCAAACAAATGCGCTTGATATCCTGATGGTATTGCAGAAAAACACAAGCCTTGAGACATACGTCAAAAATAATGATATCGCTGCATTAAATTCCCAGCTCGTTAAACTGCTTCCAAAGACTGCTGATTTCTCAGTAGAGATAAGCGGGATACCGAATCCTGTCATACTTGTCGGTTGCATATGTACAACCACGCAGATAGATGACCTAGAAAATCTCTTATGGCCAACAGATTTTCAATACAAAGAGAGGCAGATAAGTATAAGGATATCTAACATGACTATGGGCACAATAGATCCGAGGACACGCGTGCTGTTTATTTTTGGCTACTTGAATTTAACCCCTTATCAAAACGCTTTGACGTTGTTTCTCGAAGGCGGCGGCACTATTTTCATGTTCACGGACCTTACAAGTGTACAGACACAGGATGGCATAATGAATACAACTTTTGGATTGAAATGGAACAGTATTATAAGCTCAGGGGTATCTGCCAACTTTTTTGTTCCAGAAGATACAACAAAGATTTCCCACAAGATTTCAGGATATTATGAAAATGTATCCGGCCGCGCAGATACAGATGCCTTTAGCGGCCTTGGCGGGAGTGGTGTTAATAGAATAGAAATTGACAACAAAACTGTTGTATTTTCGAATCAAGTCTCTCTTGTCAAAGCAAACGATTATGTGTCAAAAAACGGAAAAGGAAGAACAGTTTGGTTCGCTAATTATGACTATACACTCGATAATGACGCCGCACAACAACTGAAAAACTTGACAAAAGCAACTATCATGTGGGCCTCTGGAGAAAATTACAAGATGGACCCTTTCACAAAAAGACCAGGAAAAAAGTTTCTAGAAGCAACTCACATCGGATTGCTTGATGGTTTGGAGTCTTTTGAAGTTAAACTAATTATATGGAGACTATTCTTCTAACTTCTTTTTCACTCGTCCAGAGAAATACTTTTAAATAATCGCTAACATTTCTGAGTTTGTGTGGTTTGAATGAAAAGCCTAATATGCATGAAATGTGGAAAACCTTCATGGAAAGAGAGTCTTTGCAAAGAGCATTTTCTTGAATCTCACAATATTTTCAATATAAAGAACTTTTCTGTTATTGTTTGTAGAGAATGTGGAGCTACTTACTACAGAGAATGGGCAAAAAATCTTGAAGAAGTTATAAATTCTGTTGTTAAGAATATCGCTGGGAATAAAATAAAGACAAGTATCTCAATCAAGATGAAAGCGAACGTCGCAATAGTCACTGTAAATGCAACAGGTAAAACAATGGGTTTGCTGAAGAAAGAAGAGAAAACATTTACTATACTTCTTAAGAAAAAACTTTGCGAGAACTGCATAAAGATTTCAGGCGGTTATCATGAAGCGTTTCTACAAATAAGAGGCGACAAAGCAGATAAAATATTCAATGAATTGCAAGAATATATTAACAATAGAGATGTTGTAAGCGCACAGAAAAACAAAGACGGATACGATGTAAAGGTTGTGGCAAAAGGTGTTGCGAGAAAAGCTGTAAGAGCGTTAGAAGGCTACACAATAAAGAAGTCTTATAAACATGTGACGACAAAGAAAGGCAGAATGATTTACAGGGATTTCTATTCAATAAGATGAATAATATGGAAGGAGAAGAAATTCGTGTTAGAATGCCGCGCAACGGTGAAGTGTTAGGGATAGTTGACACTATGCTTGGAGCGAATAAGTTGCGCATACGCTGCCAAGATGACAAAGTAAGAATATGCAGGATACCTGGGAAAATGAGAAAAAGGATCTGGATGCGAGAAGGTGATGCTGTGATTGTGAAACCTTGGAGTATTCAGGGAGATTCTAGCGGCGATGTAATTTGGAAATACAACCCAACAGAAGCTTCCTGGCTGAGAAGGAAAAGAATACTCACCGTGGAATAACCTAGTGACGGGCTATGATAAAGAAAGTGGCTGTGCCGAAAGACCGACTACCAATAATCATAGGTAAATTTGGTCTGATAAAAAAAGAAATTGAAATGAAGACACATACTCACATAGAAGTCGACGAAGACGTTACAATAAGAGGCGAAGGTGTAGGAGTACTCGAAGCTGAAAACATAGTAAAAGCCATTTCAAGAGGCTTCACGCCAAGCCAGGCCATGCAACTTCTGGAAGAAGACAGAACATTATCCATAGTTCAGCTTCCGAAGGAGAGAAAATCTTTAAACCGGATAAGAGCAAGAATAATTGGAAAGAATGGACATGCCAGGAAGAATATAGAAAGGCTAACAAGAAGTGAAATAGTTATCCAAGGAAAGACGGTATCTATAATAGGAACTTATCAGAATGCAAGCCATGCAGCTGAAGCAATAGAAAGGCTTGTAAGAGGAGACAGACACGCTACTGTCTACAGATATCTGGAGGATTTGAATGCCAGAGATAAAATCGATTAAGAAAACTGCAGAGGATTTCGCAAAGGAACAGAAAGAAATTTCCATAAGCGAATTCTTTGAAAAGAACAAACATTTGCTGGGCTTTGATAATCCAACAAAAGCTTTGCTGATGACAGTTAAAGAGGCCTGCGATAACAGCTTAGATGCATGCGAAGAGGCTGGAATACTGCCTGATATCACTGTAAAATTAAAGCAGATAGGAGAAGATAAATTCCGCGTTATTGTACAAGACAACGGACCAGGCATCGTAAAGGAACAGATACCTCGGGTCTTCGGAAAGCTTTTGTACGGCAGCAAATTCCACCGGTTGCTTCAGAGTCGCGGTCAGCAAGGCATAGGAATTTCAGCTGTGGTTTTGTATTCACAACTAACTACTGGCTCTCCGACAAAGGTTTGGTCGCGAACAGACGAAAAGAAAAAAGTCAATTATTATGAACTTTTCATTAATACAGCAAAAAACGAACCGGAAATTGTGAAAGAACAGATTCTGGATGATGGTTTGGAAAGAGGCGTTAAAATAGAGATAGATGTGGTTGGCCGCTACAGGAAAACTCAAAGTGTTGACGACTATCTGAAGCAAACAAGTATCGCAAATCCTTTTGCAAAGATCATATACCAGTCGCCAGAAGGGAACAAGATAACATTTCCAAGAAGCTATGATCAGTTGCCTAAGCCCCCAAAAGAAATGAAGATGCATCCTTACGGTATGGAATTTGGCGTCCTTCAAAGGTTTTTATCGAAGACAAACTCAAAGACGTTACAATCTTTTCTCGTGAATGAATTTTCTTCTGTAGGTGCGCAAACTGCAAAAGAAATATGCAAAACAGCGAAGCTTGATTCAGATTCGAAACCATCGTCTCTTGATAGAAATTCTATAGAGAAACTCTTAAATGCAATGCAGAAGGTGAAGATACAAAGACCACCTCTAGATTGCTTGTCGGCGATCGGCAAGGGCGAGCTAGAAAAGAGCTTGAAGAAAGAATATCCGCAAGCTGAATTTATAACAGTTGTTTCTAGGGAGCCTGAGGTTTACAGGGGAATGCCATTTCAGATAGAGGTGGGGGTCGTTTATGGTAATGTTGGTGGCACCGAGGATCAAATAGGCTGCATAAGGATAGCGAACAGAGTGCCTCTTCTTTATCAAGCTGGTGCATGTGCAACAATAGAAGCGGTGAAAGAGACGGACTGGAAAAGATACAACCTGCAACAACCAAAGAACTCAATTCCTAGTGGACCAATGATACTTGTAATTCATATGTCATCTGTATGGGTTCCGTTTGTTTCAGAAAGCAAGGAAGCCATAGCGCCCTATCCGGAAATAGTAAAGGAAATGCAGCTGACATTGCAAGAAGCAGGAAGAAAACTTTCCTCGTTTTTGTCTGGCAAAAGGCGTGCAGGTGAAGCGCAAAGGCGGGTGCTGATATTTGAGCGTTATGCTGGAGAGCTTGCAAATGCGTTGCAGATATTAACAGGCAAGGATCCAAAGGAAATTGAAAAGAAAATAGTTGGCATGGTAAAGAACAGGGATAAGATGAAAGAACTCGAAGTTCAAGAACAAAGAATCTCAGCTGAAAAAGAAATTCCTGAAGAAAAGCCAAAAGTCACGGGAAAGGTAAAAAAGAAAGATGCAGATGAAGAGTAAGTGAATAGGAAACAAAGAAAAGACAATCTTTCATACTTAACAATATTTGACAAAGGTGTTAGAAATGGTTGATCAAACTTCAAAAGAGACAAGAAAAAGGCTTGTAGCACTTGGAGATAAAATAGTCAGGGACATAGAAAAAAGCGAAAATCCAAATATAGAAATTCCAATAAGAGCTTTATCGAATGTTATCTACGACAAAAAGACTGGACAGATAACGCTTGGCAACAAAACCTCAAAGAGATATTATTTCAATGTGGCCCATTCGAAGAAATTCATGCAAACAATGATGGTGGCTTCTTTCTGCAAATCATTGATAGATGACAGCATACATGCCAGCATAAGAGACATGTACTACAACCTGAAGCGCACGCTGCCTGACAGCAACGAAAATACGATAGACGAGCAAAGCGAAAGCGACCCGCTTATTGTAGACATAGAGGTTGCTCTTGACATACTGCGGGAGCAGCTGCACCTCACAACAGACAGAAAAGGCATTGTTGCTGGAAATGTTGTTATACAAGATCGTGGAGATAGTATAGACTGGTCAAAGCTTGGTAGCGGCGGATGGTCAATACCAAGTACTGTTGATGAAATAGATATCAAAAAAGTTGATGCTGAATTTGTTCTTGTGGTGGAAAAGAATGCTGGTTTCGAAAGACTTCATGAAGACAAATTCTGGCAGAAGCACAAAAGCATTCTTATCGGCACAGGAGGCCAGCCATCCCGTGGAACACGGTTGCTTATACAAAGACTTCATGAAGAATTCAAGCTGCCTGTTTATGTCATGACGGATTCTGATAGCTACGGCTTCTATATTTATTCTGTCATAAAATCAGGCTCTATAAGCCTCGCTCACGTATCGGACCGCATAGCAACCCCTGAAGCAAAGTTCATTGGCCTTACTGTTTCTGACATCTTCGAATACGACTTGAAAAAAGCCGTGATAAAATGCAAGGAAGTTGACATAAAACGTGCAAAAGAACTTCTGGATTACGAGTGGTTCAAGAAGCCAAAGTGGCAGAAAGAACTCAACTTGATGATTGAGAAAGGCATCAAAGCAGAAATTGAAGCGTTGTCGCATAGAGGGCTGAAATTCATGTCTCAAGAATACCTGCCGGACAAACTCAAGAAGAAAGATTTCCTGGATTGACAACTCCACAAAGTTTTCTAAATAACACTTTTTAAATATTCCTTGTGAAAACTATTAGTCATGCCTCGATAGCTCAGAGCAAATCCCTTTCTTGTAAGAAAGGTCTTTGCATGCTCCAAAGAACATGTAAAGATATTACAGGAAGTCTGGGATTGCGAGAAACAGGTAGAGCATCACGCTGTTATCTTGGAAAACTTGTTTTCCGAGACTGGGACGTGAGGGTCGGCGGTTCGAGAAGCCCTTTCTTAAAAGAAAGCGCTTGCGGAAAGAAGCTTCCGCAACATGGCACGAAATTCCGCCTCGAGGCGCTATGTTGAAGAGAATAGTAGGCGGAGCATTATTTCGTGATGGGAAATTGCTGATGGTTAAAAGGACAAAAGATAGAATCTTGTGGCCTAATTTATGGGAAATACCAGGTGGGAAAGTCGAAGGAAACGAGAGTGATGAAGAAGCACTCATAAGAGAGTTTGTAGAAGAAACAAGACTTGAAATTAAAATAATCAAGAAGTACAACGGGTTTTATTACAAATATGATGGTAAAGACGCGATTGAAAGTGATTTCATAATAGAAGCAGATACTTTTGATGTAAAGATAGACCCAAACGAACACACAGAATATAGATGGATAACGAAAGACGAGCTTAAGAGTCTTGAAATATCCCCTGATATGAGAAAAAGTATTGAAAAGGCATTTGAAGAGGGAATGTAGCTCAGCCTGGGAGAGCACAGAGAACATATTTAATATGTTTTCGCTTAAACGGCTGAAGACCGTGGTGTCGTGGGTTCAAATCCCACCGTTCCCATATAAAACTCGCTTTCTTTTTTAAGTCTCCAAAGCATAGTATATTCATGGCCTTCAGGTACGGGTATCAGGAGGATAAAAAGGACAGCGCGAAGAAAGCCGTTATTGCCGCTGTCGTGCTCATTTTGATTCTCTCTATTTACTCGCTTGGCACAACAATTACCGGTTATCTGAGTTATTCAAACTCTGTTGAATCGGAGCTGAACAAGACGCAGGCAGAGCTGACTATATACAAATTCGTTAGTGAGGAATGCACAAGGAACCTGTGGCTGCAGGAGAAGAACCTTTCTGCATGTGAAATTGCATTGGGTTTGACAAATGCGTCCATGCAGGCGTGCAATCAGAGGAACGATTTATTAATTAACTGGTCTGAATACCTTAATGCCTCGCTTTCTTCATGCATGTCGGAGCTGGATATTGTGAGGGGCGCATACGGGAATATCACATTCAAGTACAGCACTCTTGTAAGGAATTCAGCAAGGGAGATCTGCTGCACCTTCGGCGATGTGCAGAGCCAAGCAGCAAGAAACTGGGATATAAAGAATGACCAGATTGTGTGCTCCGGCTCACTTTTGGTAAACTGCAGCAGCGGCGAGACGACGTTCTAGGAAGTGTTTTTAACCTTTTCTGTCAAGAAATACTTATCTGGAATTTGGCTGGAAGTGTTCCAATAGCCTAATTCTTGCAGACATTGAAATGGTTCAGATTAGTATAGTTTATGAAAGTGATCACTATGTCGAAAAAGCATAAACAACAGAATATGCAAATGGAGGAAGACGAAGATCTCGAAAATAA
>CAYJVV010000018.1:0-5851 GCA_964373755.1 uncultured archaeon
GGAGTTGATGCGCAACCAGTCAAAATTCATGATACCTGATGAGAAGAATTTCCTCATGGAAACCCACAAGGATTTTATCATTCTACACGCTTGCTTAGGTTCTCTTGTTAATGATACGCTTGGCAGATATATTGCTGCTATCCTGACTGAAGAAACAGGAGTTTCTGTCAACATCAAAACAGATCCATACAGAATAATTCTGCAGACGCTTGTAAAGCCTGAAAAAATAGTTGATATACTTGTATCAGGCGCTGAAAGAAGCGATATCGAAGAAGTTTTGACGCGTGCAATTGAACGCTCCACGCTTTTCAAATACAGATTCATTCACGTTGCAAGGCGCTTCGGCATCATATCGAAACAAGCAGATTACGAAAGAATAAACATGAGTAAAATAATTATGCAATATGCAAACACGCCGTGCTACAAGGAAACGCTAAGAGAGATATTCCTCGACAAGATGGATATCCCTCAGGCAGAAGTTGTTCTTCAGGCAATTGTAAAGGATGAAATAACAATAAAGATCATGGGGGGCTTGAGCCCGCTCGGTGAACTTGGGATTGCACACCAGTTCGGTGATGTCCTGAAGCCGCGAATGCCTGAAAAGGAAATATTCAACGCCTTCAGGAGGCGCCTCATGCTGACAAGAGTGCGGATACTTTGCATGAATTGCGGAGACTATAATTTGATAAGAACTGTAAAGGATTTAGAAGACCAGCCTGAATGCCCAAAGTGCTCCTCTCGCATGATCGCTGTCGCAAGGAGGGGCCAGGTAAATATTTCTGACATCGTGAAGAAAAAGCACAAAAAGAAAAACCTCAGCGCCGAGGAGCTCAAGGTTTTTGCAACTATAAGAAGGAGTGCTGACCTGGTGATCGTCTACGGTAAGAAAGCTGTAATAACTTTGGCTGGCCATGGTATTGGCCCCGAGACTGCAGCCAGGATACTTGCTCGGCTGCATACTACAAGAGAAAAGCTGCTTCGTGACATTCTTGAAGCAGAGAAACAATTCGTGCGGACAAAGAAGTACTGGAAATAAGTCGAGAACCTAGGTTCTCGACTTATCAACCTTCTCTCCTAAATGAAAAGTATTATTTTATGGAGAAACTACGTTTCTCCCTACAACCCTCTTCCTTTTAGAAGAAAAAGAGATAACTATTTTCTGATAACAATGAAAAATCAAGAACTTGCCAGGATTTTTCGCCACATCGCGCTCTACTTGGAGATGGATAATGAAATCGTGTTTAAGATTCGGGCTTACGAGAACGCAGCAAATTCTCTGGAATCGCTTCCGGACGACATTGAGAACATTTACAAAAAAGGCGGTATCAAAGCCTTGGAAGATGTACAGGGCGTTGGCAAGGGCATAGCAGAAAAGATAGAAGAATATCTGAAAACAGGCAAGATAAAACATTATGAAGAAATGAAAAGAAAAATTCCAGTAGATATAGACTCTTTGTCTGCAGTCGAAGGCTTGGGGCCTAAAAAGATACTTATCCTTTACAAAAAACTGAAGATAAAAAATCTCAATGACTTGGAAAACTCTGCACAAGCAGGGAAGATAAGGAAGCTGGCGGGGTTTGGCACAAAAACTGAAGAAAATATTCTCAAAGGCGTTGGTTTCGCAAAAACAAGCAACGAAAGATTTCCCATTGGCGTTGTTCTTCCTATTGCACTCGAGATAGAAAAGCGCTTGCGGTTTTTGCCTTATGTCAAGCATGCAATAGTCGCAGGTTCTATCAGGCGCAGGAAGGAAACTATAGGCGACGCTGATTTTCTTGTCGTCTCGAATCATCCTAAGAAAGTAATGGAGTATTTTGTTGCGATGCCAGAAGTCGCACGTGTTTACGGCAAAGGCGAAACGAAATCCATGATAAAATTGAAGAACGGACTTGATGTTGATTTGCGCGTCGTACCAGATCGGAGCTTAGGCGCAGCGCTCAACTACTTCACCGGCAGCAAGGATCATAACGTTGCCTTGCGCACAATAGCTATAAAAAAGGGGATGAAACTTAATGAGTATGGTTTGTTCAAAGGCTCGAAGTTTACTGCCGGCAAAGATGAAGAGGAGTTGTACAAAGCATTGGGCTTGCATTATATTGATCCTGAAATCCGCGAAAATACAGGAGAGATAGTAGCTTCGAGAAAAAATGCGCTTCCAAATTTAATAAGTTATGACGATTTGCAAGGCGATCTCCAAACTCAGAGCAAGTGGACAGATGGCTCGAACAGCATCAAAGAGATGGCAATTGCGGCAAAACAAAAGGGATTATCTTACATAGCTGTAACAGACCATACAAAATCTTTGGCCATGACAGGCGGCCTTAATGAGAAAAAACTTGCGGAACAGTCAAAGGAAATAGATAAAATCAATAACAAGCTCGGTGGCATAACAATTCTCAAAGGCGCCGAAGTCAATATCATGAAAGACGGTTCATTGGATATTGACAACAAAACATTAGCAGAATTAGATGTAGTAGGTGCAGCTGTTCATTCTCTGTTCAAGATGCCGCAAAAGGAAATGACACAACGCATAATTAATGCAATACATAATGAAAATGTTGATATCTTATTCCATCCAACAGGCAGGCAAATTGGCAAACGACCACCTTATGGACTAGATATTCAGAAGGTAATTGATATTGCAAAGGAAACAGGAACTATTTTGGAAATAGATGCTTCACCAGATCGTCTGGACCTCAAAGACGAACACATTAGGCTTGCAGTGAAATCAGGTGTAAAGCTTTGTATAGACAGCGACGCGCACAGCACGAACCACTTCCGCTTCCTGGAATTTGGCATCGCTCAAGCGCGCCGAGGTTGGGCCGAGAAGAAAGACATCATCAATGCTTGGCCTCTCAACCAAATGAAGAAGATGCTGAAGTAATCAAAGATGCTGAGTCATGACCTGAAGTATTTCATAAGATGTTGCTTTTCTATCTTGAGCTTTCCTGATTGCAGTACCAATAACTAAAACAGAGCTTGTACAATCCTGAACAGCTCTGTCTGGCGTATACAATTGTTTTTGACCTTCGGAATGTAATCCTTTCCAATCTACACCAGGTGTGACATAAAGAAAATCAGAACCAAATTCTTTTTCTAAATAACCTGCTGCATTTGCCGGACAAACAACACCTTGCAAGCCCCATCGTTTTGCTAATTCTGTTCTTTTACGAACTAGATCTTTGTACGTTATTCCTAATCCTTGTTCCGATAAATCAGCATCATCCAAACTCGTTAGTACTGTTACTCCAATAACTTTTGGTGTTTCTATTCCTGTAATTTGTGCTCCTTCATGTGCACCTTCTAAAGATTTTTTGCACATTTTTTCTCCACCAGCTACATGAATGTTAAACATTCTTACTCCAGGCACAGAATTTGCTTTTGCAGTTTGATAAATAGTATTTGGCGTATCGTGATCTTTCAAATCTAAAAATATATTTGCTCTTCTATCTTGACTGGTTGCATAAATTCTTGCAACAATTGGCACACATTGGTTAGAAGCCGTTCTGTGAAGTTCTTTTCCTACTTTAAACATACCTACATAATCTGTTAGTTCATCTGCTAAAGCTAATGCCTCTTGTACATCTGACACATCTAATGCTAAACATACTCTTTGTCTTGCTTGTTGTTCTTTTGTTCTTACCGTAGAAGTAACCTTGAATGGTTTGCCAAATTTAGCACACTCTCGCCATTCTTGCTAACTCAGTTTTTACCTCTTCACCTTGATATTTTTTAGGATCTGTTATATAACCTCTGATTACTTCTTGTTCTTCTCGAGACATAACATCGCTTAACCAATCAAGACCTTTTGAAATAAATGGTATAACAGAATATAATTTCATTCCATTTACAACTGCTTCTTCTCTAGCGCCTTGTTCTCTATCAAGCAATACTGCAACATCAGTACATTTAACCCCTTCTAATTTTCTTCTTTTAGCTTCGTATTCAACCTGTCGTCTTGCAAGTTTTTTACTATCGAGTCGTGTAACGAGATCATCGCAAACAGCTAAGGTGTCGCGATCATTGATTTCTCCTTCTACCATAGCATGCTTACCGTATTCACCAAGCCTTTTGTCAAACTCTTCTTCTGTTTTGGCGTCAATTTTCCTTGTCCAGCAGGAAGGAATTCCGTGCAACAACGTTATTGCGTTTGCTATAGGTATGCCTGCCATAGCAACTCCAACTACTCTATGTGAACCATCAGCTCTGTAACCTGCTTCTTCTTCAATCGTTTTTCCCATCACATGTCCTATTTTTTGATATAGCAACGGATAACTGGTAATAGGTCGCAAGCTAATGTAATAAGGACTCCATAATCCAGAAACAAGCGTCCACCCTTGTGGATTATCTCTATACCATGTAAATATCATTCTTTGGTCGTATAAACTTCTGGTTATTTCCCTACCGAGTGTTTCTTTTTCCACTTCCCAAGACATACAAATATTTTCTTTTCGAATCTTATAAAACTAATTAGAATCACGAATAAATTACAACATTCTCTTTGTGCCTAGTTGTTGATTTGCTTTATTGAGACTTAAAACCTTTACCACAAATTCTAGTTATGTATTCAGCTGAAGAACTGGAAAAAATAAAACAGGCTGGGCGGATCACTGCAGAGGTGCGCGAAGCTGCAAGAGACTTGATCAAGCCAGGCGAAAAGCTGCTTGACATAGCTGAAAAGATAGAGCAGATGATCCGCGAACGTGGAGCGGAGCCTGCTTTTCCTGCAAATCTTTCAATAAACAGCACTGCTGCGCATTACACGCCGCCGAAGAATGATGAAACAGTCGTGCAAGATAACGACATTATCAAGGTCGATATAGGCGCACACATCGACGGCTACGCAGGCGATACAGCGATGACTATCTGCTTCAACAAAGATTACGAGCAGATGGTAGAAGCATCGCAAAGAGCCTTAGAGGAAGCAATAAAAGAATGCAAGCCGGATGCAAGGCTTAGTGATTTATCGGATGCCATTGAGAATACTATAACAAGCTATGGCTACAAACCTGTAAGCAATCTCACTGGTCATGGCATCGAGCGTTATCATTTGCATGCCGAGCCACAAATACCTAATGTGAAAACAGGTACCAATTACAGATTGCAAGAAAATCAAGTTATTGCCATAGAACCTTTTGCAACAGATGGCGCGGGCCGCATAAAGGAAACTGACCAAGTTTTCATTTACATGCTTCTAAGGCCTGCAGCTGTTAGAAATCCCGATGCTAGAAAAATACTCAACTTTGCACAGCAATTCAACGGCCTGCCTTTCGCAGAGCGGTGGTTGCCTATTGATTCCAGAATAAAGCTCAGGATAGCAATGAAAGAACTGCGCGAGCGCAACGCGATATATGATTATGCGGTGTTGAAAGAAGTCGGCAGCGGCATGGTTTCGCAGTTCGAGCACACATTAATCGTTCAGGATCCGGCTATCGTGACGACACAAATACCACCATCTTAAAGATGGTGGTATTTCAAAGAAATACAACTTACTGTATATGTGGATTGTGTTATACAGGTGAATACCATAATATCACTGTTTGAAACAATGGTATTTACCATGTATAATTTCGCAGTGTAGATAACAATATAAAAGTTGCTATCACCTGATAAATACTTCTGACTTAAGTCCGAAGTATTTCCGCATGAATTTAGAATAAGCGTCTAAATTCATAGCGAAAAAATAGCAGTTGATGTAAATGATAGTAATAATCGACAACGGAAAGGGCGCACAAGATCTATCCAGTTTCTTAAGAGTGAAAAACTCTATCGTGAAGCCGAATCAAATCCCTTCCCCGTCGCCTGTCTATGTAATTTCTGACGGCATATTACACACCGAAGCGCACAAAAC
>CAYJVV010000018.1:5861-12523 GCA_964373755.1 uncultured archaeon
GTCATGCTTACATCGCAGCAGCTTACGGTGCAGCGATAAAAGAAAACAAGAGTGTTCACAAGCAGGATAGTGTGGCAATAAAGAAGCCGTGCCCGCTGCTTCTCAATCTTAAGCGAATGTTCACAGTCATGGACGAGTGTAACTACATATTTGATGAGCTTCCGGAAAACTTTTCTGTTGTCGGCTCGTCATCAAAGCACGAGTTTGAAGTCATACAGCACACGGAAAAGCCTTTCTACGGCGTGCACTTCAATCCAGAACTTGGTATGGAAGGCAGGAAAGTCCTGGACAACTTCGCTCACTTCATCAGGATGTGGGAAAAATATCACAAATAAGAAGAGGACAAACCTGCGGTTTTTCTCTTTCTAATCTCTTTTCCTTGATTTACCCAATATAGTCAACATCATCAACTTCGATTACTTGAACTCTCTCCTGGCCTGGATGCCCGCCTGGGTAAAGGAGATAGGGAAAGAATTTTCTCATGTCAAGGCTTATCTGGGTTGCAGGATGCTCATCTCCGAAAAGGGTTTTGCATATTCTGTGAGAAAGCCTTCGGGTATCTGCTTCATTTACGTATCCTAAGCTGTGCAAATATTCATGAAGCAATACGGAGAACAAATATGGTTTGAAAAGTCTTGGTTCTGTTTCCATTATCCTTCTTAATGGCGTCATATTAAGCATAATAATGTTAGAACCAACAGGATAGAATGCACTGAGTAAAGCATCATCTTTGTTGCCCATTTCTGCAAGCCCTATATCAAGGCCAGCTCTGCTCTCCCTGAGGGTCTTTTCAACACATTCTTTCACGAACTCAAATACTTCTTTCAAAGAATTGCATTTTTCAAGTTCTTCAGCCAGATAGTTGCTTGACTTAAGAAACAATATTTGTTGCATGACAAGCACCAATATGAACTATTTAATTCTTGAAAGCTTTGCTAAAGGCCTCATCTATTCTTCTTGATATATAAGCCGTGCGCTGCTCTCCGGTCAGTTTTAATTTCCCCGCTTCTTGATCCAGTGCATAAGCTACTATACCGAACAAAAACTGGGTATCTGCAATTTCTTTGTAAGGCCTATTTTTCCTGTTTGATGACATATGCTATCACAAATACTTCTGAACAAGACTATATGGTGATTCTGCAATAAGCTGCTTGAATCTTCTTGCTCTGTATTCTTTTTTTTCTGCTTCGGTTAAACTTAATCCTAGTCCAGTCCGTATGCCTTCAAGTTCCAAATCAATAATGCGGTTTGAATGAATTACCAATCTATAAAATCCCGAAATCACTTCAATCTTCCTTGACATTTAATTACCCTGTATATGAGATCTCTTCTTCTAGCTTCTGTGCCTTTCTTTTCTTCATTATTGACTCGTAGAAGGCATTCATGTCTTCTGTCACAGAAGGCTTTACGTACTTCAGTGCAACATCAAAGTCGCGTTTTGTAACTATGTCTGCGTCTACATCCCTTCTCATTGCATTGATTGCAGCTTCCCTGACAAGGGCTTCTATGTCTGCACCCGAGTAACCATCTGTCTCTTGAGCAAGTTTTTTGAGATCAATATCCTTGGCCAAAGGCACACTTGCTGTGTGTACTTTGAGTATTTCATATCTTGCTTTTTCCTGCGGTGTCGGTACAAGTATCTGCCTGTCGAATCTGCCCGGTCTCAGCAATGCGGGGTCCATTATATCAGGCCTGTTTGTTGCAGCTATCACAACAACATCGTGCAAATCTTCCAATCCAGATATCTCCGCAAGCAGTTGTGACACTACTCGCTCTGTGACGTGTGATTCAGACCCATATCCTCTTCTCGGCACAAGTGCGTCTATTTCGTCAAAAAATATTATGGATGGTGCTACTTGCTTTGCACGGCGGAATACATCACGCACATGGTGTTCGCTTTCGCCTACCCACATTGAAAGCAGTTCAGGACCTTTTACTGAAATGAAATTTGCTCCACTTTCATTTGCGACAGCTTTTGCAAGCAATGTCTTTCCGCATCCAGGTGGGCCGTAAATAAGTACGCCAACAGGTGGCCTAATGCCAAGTTTTGTGAAAGATTCTGGACGTTTCAATGGCCACTCAACAACTTCTTTCAATTCCTGCTTCACTCTTTCAAGGCCACCAACATCATCCCATTTGACTTTAGGCACCTCTATGAGGACTTCTCTCATGGCTGAGGGCTCAACCATTTTCAGCGCATATTCGAAGTCTTCCTTGTTGACTATAAGTTTTTTCAGAACGTCCTGAGGAATTGGCTTGTCCTCGCGCATCGCTTCCATGTCAGGCAACACCCTGCGCAATGCATGCATGGCTCCTTCCTTGCACAACGCATTAAGATCTGCTCCTACATAACCGTATGTAATTTCAGCTATCTTGTCAATCTCCACGTCTTTCGCAAGGGGCATTCCCCTTGTGTGAATTTGAAGTATCTCCATCCTGCCATGTTTTGATGGCACGCCAAGCTCTATTTCCCTGTCAAATCTTCCTGGCCTTCTCAATGCAGGATCAAGAGAATTAGGTATGTTTGTTGCGCCAATAACTATTACTTTTCCTCTAGACTTCAATCCGTCCATCAATGTAAGCAATTGCGACACAACTCGCTTTTCTACTTCACCTTTTACTTCTTCTCTTTTTGGCGCGATGGCATCTATTTCATCAATAAAAATTATGCTTGGAGAATTTTTGTCAGCTTGCTCGAATACCTTCCTTAGGTTTTCCTCCGACTCTCCATAAAATTTGGAGTTATGTAGAAAGAAATAAGGCGCAGCGGTAAAATTATTTTTGTCAACGGTGAAATCGTATAGGTCTTGATTTCCAGTAAACTCTATTTTTGTTATTTTTTCCCACGCTATATCATCGCGCATAAGCATGTCAAATTCTTTTTGCAGCATGCTGTTAACAATACCGTTTTCTGCAGCTATTTTAAAAAGTCTCTGTAATGCATGCTTTGTAAGATCGCCGTTTTCGTAAACATAATAATCATGATTTCTATACTGTTTGTATGGGAGTTGTTTAATTGCTACTACTAGTGATGAAGCAAAAGGTACATTTTCGAATTCTTTTGTTCTTTTTACTTTTCTGATCTCCTGAAGTTTTTCACCTTTGCCATTTGTTGCAAAATCGGCAAATTTCAGTCTTCCTTCATAGCCTCTTACAACAAGCTTGTGCATCAGTCCTTTAGGAGTCTTGTGTTCCTTGAGGCGTGTCGAAATTTCAAGCTTTATTTGCATCAAGGCTTGAAGCTGTTGTAAGAATTCCCTGTTTATGCTGTACAAAATAGGGGTTGGATAATTCATTCCTTTTATTTTCATTATGCTAACAGTCCCATCGCCTTCGAAATAAGCGTTGACAAATGCTTCTATTTCTTTTCTAGGCAATTTGAAGAAATATCCTGGAATCACTACTTTGTTTTTATTTGTAAAACCTGCTAATTTCAGGTATTCGATAAGTGTCTTTGAATAAACTGATATTTTTTCACTGTCTTCGTGGAAATGTGCTATATCAAAAAGCATTGAACAAAGTTCCTTGAATCTGTTTCGCAATCTATTGTCTATATTCGCAAATGATATGCCGTCTCCTCTTTTGTCTATACTTCCTTCTGACACAACAAATCCAAAGAATTCCATAAGTTCTGGAGAGGTTGTTTCAGGCAATTTAATAAAATTGCTTCTTGAAAGGTTTTTGCTTTTGACAGCATATTTGCCGTCTTTTTTGACTAAGTTCTTTATACTTTCAATGTTTACAACAAAAATTGTCTCTTCAGTTTTTACTTTATTAAGTATTGCAACAAAGTTGCCCTCTGTTAGCTCGGTTACTCTTTTCCAGATAAGCATTCCATTCTCGTAAACCAGAAATGGTTGATTATGTGATGCTGTGAGCCGATTGCCGTCGCTTAATGATACTTTGTAAGAAGGTGCATTAAGTTTGGCCGCGTGAGTTATATGAGCTTTGACAATCTTTCCTTCTTTATCTATGGCAAAAGTAGAAACAGGCTCTTTCAGCTTCTTAACTTGCAGCTTACCGGTTTCCTTTATCTCGCCCTCTTTTTCAAATATTTTCTCTGCTTTTACAAAACCGTTTGGGTTAGTAAGTATAGGTGTATCCGCTCCTACACACATTACCTCCGGACCATTAATGACCAAGAACCTAGCGCCTGATTCGTTTGCTACTGCTTTGGCCAGAAGCGTCTTTCCAGTTCCTGGTGGCCCATGAAGCAATATTCCTCTTGGTGGCTCTATTCCTAATCTCTCAAAGAGCTCAGGGTGTTTCAGCGGCAGCTCTATAAGCTCCCGCACTTTCTTGACTTCTTCGTGCAGGCCTCCAAGGTCTTCATATGTTACTTCCGGTATCTTATCTTCCTCTAGTGGCTTCGTGGCCTGCGGCAGTAATTCTACTTCTGTTGCCCTTGTAATTCTTACTGTACCTTTCGGTTCTGTACTGATTACAACGAATTTTTCCTCGCCGAATGGTGTGAAGAAGAATTCTCCGAAATCCACTCCGAAGAATTGCTCGAAAAGAGTTGTCTGTGTTTTCCTGTCTTGCACAACAGGATTTGGTATGATTATATCGCCGACGATCAGGGGTCTCATGAGAAGGTTTTGCTTTATCAGGTTGCCGCCCATGTGGATTATGATGCCGCGTCTTGCAGGTGCTATAGTCACGGCCTTTGCTTCTTTTCCGTCTGCTTTACTGATTTTTACGGGCTCGCTTATGCCTGCGCCGCAATTCCTTCTTACAAGGCCGTCCATGCGTATGATATCCAAGCCTATATCAGCAGGATATGATCTGACAGCAATAGCCGCTGTCTTTCTCTTGCCCTCAATTTCAACTATGTCCCCTTCGGTAACGCCTATTCTTTTCATATCGCGGGCAGATATTCTTATGATCCCTCTTCCAAAGTCTCCTCTTTCAGTAAGTTCTCCAACCTTTAGTCTCATCTCTTCGGTCATATCTACTCACTTATCTTTCTGTTTTTATTTAAAAGCTTCTCAAACTCCATCAGGACCTCGTACATTTCCCAGTCTATCTTACCCTGCCACTCCTGAAAATATTCTTCAACTTTTTTCATGTGTTCAAGCGCAACAGCAAATACCGAATCAGAGATCTTAACGTGTGGCACGTCTTCCAGCACACCGGAGCGCCAGTACTTGTAAACCCTGCTGTTTCCAGGCACCGTCTGTTCCCATCCATAAAGGCCATGGAAAAACTTATTGCGCTCCGAAGCTGATTCAAAATTCTGGCTGTGCGTATCAAATGAAATTATAACGGCACTTGTCTTTCCCCTTCGTATTTCAATGCGCATAGCTAACCTCTTTTAGTATCACGTAAACACTAAAATATTAAAAGGTTACTATTTAGGAGGGTTCTGTTGCATCTGCGGGTGATGAAAAAGGTATGTTGTATGAAGGGTGGTGGCTTGTGAAACTTCTTGCAAATCCAAATCTTTATTACTGTCCTTGTGCACAATTTTCAGAAGGTGCGGTCAGATGACAAAAGACGATATAAAACAGATATATATTGATACCAGCCTTCTGCGCGAATGGTTTGCCAGATTGATGCGTGAAGAAAAAACCGAAAAGGATCCAGAAATAATTCTTTTCCTTAGGGAACATACTGAAATCAAAAAATTCATTTCTATATTCACTATAGCAGAACTTGTGGAAAGCTTATTAATTCATGAAAAGAAGATTCATCGCTACATGAAAAACATACAATTAATAAGCTCTTTTGCGCAGTTGTTGATCGAAACCACCGGGATAAAAATTATTGAACTAGAGAAAAAGGACGAACATAAGGGAATTTTCATATCTCCAAACGTCATCAAATACACAGGAATATGCGGTAGCGTTAAAGACGCTATTCACGTATGCATAGCCGAGCATGAAGATTTATGGCTGGTCACGCACGACGACAAATTTGGAAAACTCAAGCCTCTATATGCTAAGATAACAACAGATACGCATCTGCTAAAACTGTTTAAGGAATAGCTATTTGTTCGCAAGCAAGAGTTTTCTCAGCTTCGCGCGACCCTCTTCATAGGGTATTAGTTTTCTGGGAGCAATAACAGTAACTGTATGCTTGTTCAGTTTTATTTTCTCTCTCTTGCCCTTCAGCATAGATCCGTTCATACGACCACTTCAAGAAATTATTTTAAAAACGTGAACCCTTCCAACCGTAAGCTCATCAAGGAGTCATCGTCCTTCCGGGAAGACTTGCTCACAAATATATGTAGCCTCGCCACATATAAAAAAGCGACGGCGTTTATAAAGCCCCTTTTCTGCAACATATATTTTATAAATACTATTTCTGCTCACTATTGCACTCCGGGCATCTTACGAAGCGGTAGCGGGCTTTGAAGTGGCAACTTCTATTCTACTTTCAAAGAATTTTCTTGTATTTTTGTCCATGAAGAACACATAACATCCTTTCATGCCACGTGTTAATAGTGTCCTATAAACGTGTTTAACATGTTTCGTAAAACTTTCCTTCGATCTTTTTACAATTGGATCAGCAGAATTCTGAGGCTTTCCTGTCCATTCGTTTTTCTCAATATCGTAGACTAGATCCTTCCCAAAAATAATACCAACAAATTCGAACTCAAAGCCTTGAATAGTATAGATACTACCTATCTGATTTACACCTTCTGGCTCGTAAGCCCATAA